>CAKKRB010000159.1:13900-15022 GCA_919902485.1 Omnitrophica bacterium GWA2_41_15
GGTGTTTAATATGTGCCGCGCATTTGTGAGAGAACATTTTCAAGTTACCCTGCCTTTAGAGATAAGAAAAGAACTGCCAATCAAAATAGGCGACCCTGTAGAGATCTATGTCAATAAAAAGGGCGAGATAGCCATAAAGCCGCTTAAGGCTATAGACGCCTCTCAGTCCTGGTTCTGGACAGATAAACATCAGGAAGCTGAAAGAGAGGCTGAGAAGGAACTATTGGAAGGCAAGGGTAAAAAGGTTAAAAATGCCAGGGAGATGATAGATGAACTCGAAAAATAAGATTATCTATATCCCTCATTTTAAGCGAGATTATAAAAAACTTACGAGCATAGCTAAGGAGAAGGTAAAAAAGGCCATTTTTCTAATGGAGGATGACTTACGATACCCTTCATTACAGGTTAAGAAAATCAAAGGAACGAAAAATATCTGGGAAGCAAGGGCATCAGAGAGCCTCAGGATAACATTTAACATGGAAGGAAATGTTATTATTCTTAGAACCACAGGAGAACATGACGTGCTTAAAAGACAATAGGCAGGCATTTTTATGATAAATTAAATATGTTTATGCTGATAATTTCTCTTTCCATGATTATATATTTCGGCCGTTCTGTATGAAGAAGGATAAAGCTGGTTTTAAAACATGAGGCCCATTATTGCCCACCAGAGTAGCCCAGTTTCAGGTATGAAATAAGAATTGTCAATCAGGTTATGCAATATAAAAACTACAATAGCCAGAAAGATAAACTTCTGCTTATTGTTTTTCAACCCTTTCTGCAGCAGGCTGAATAGAAAAAAGCATACCCCTGCAAAGCCTAATATCCCAGCTTCAGCCCACATATGAAGAAATATATTATGAGCATATCTTGTATTGGTGCTAAGCCCAATCTTATATTTTAAAAATACCTCCTGAAAATTCCCAGGGCCTACGCCGAGGAAGGGATGATCTTTTATTACACCTATTGCAGTGCGCCAGTAATTCATGCGCTGTGTTATGGAATTTTGGGGATTGTCTATGTTCATCAGGCGGTCCCATCTGTTAATTATAATAAAAGCGATGATACAGGCTATCAATACGGCTGAAGCGATTATGTAGGGGCGGGTTTTAAACCCGCCCC
>CAKKRB010000160.1 GCA_919902485.1 Omnitrophica bacterium GWA2_41_15
GATTTACGCGTAGGGGAATTAGATATGCAAAACGGCGCCTCGCCTTCACCAAAAATAGAAAATTCTACAAATTGTCCCGGCTTGTAATCAAAAGAATCCTCGACTGCTTGATCTTTAAATTTTAACTTAAATGTTTTTATATCTGGCGTCTCTTGTTTGATATCAACGATCTCAGCTAAATGTGGCAAGTAAATATTTTTCATTTTATACTGGCGCCTTATCTACGATTTCAGATATATCTATCTTTACCGGGCAATATCTAATACACCTTCCGCATCCCACGCAAAGATTCTCGCCAAAATTCTTTTTAAAATAATCGAATTTATGAAAAACTCTCTGGCGATAGCGTTCTTTTTTTGAGGGCCTAGGGTTTACTCCTGATGCCTCAAGCGTAAAATCGCTAAATGCGCAACCATCGTAACAGCGCAATTTCCTTCGCTTTTCATCCACTAAATCAAAACAGTGGCATGTAGGGCATAGATACGTGCATATACCGCAACTTAAACAGGATTTTGAAACCTGCTCCCAATAGGGGTCTTCAAAAATTTTATCTAAGTCTTCCGGCACCTTTATCTTAGTCTTCACCAGATCTTTTCTTTTTTCTTTATCTTGCTGCCAATGTTTTTTCTCCTCTTCGCTTGGCTCCTTACCAATACTGCCTAAAATTTCCTTTCCTTTATCCGTGATAATCTCCAAAATAAACTTATCATCTCTATCGAATAAAATTGCATCCATGCCTCGAGATTCTACATTAGACCCCCCCATAGAGGTGCAAAAACAGTTCCTATCCGGATTTGCGCAGGATAAACCAATAATCACTGTTCTATTGCGATTATTGACATAGGACTCATCTTTATATTCTGAATTATATACCTTATCTAATAATTCCAGCCCTCTTGCCTCGCAGGGCCGCACGCCAATAATAATCCTCTTAGTTTTAGTTAACGTAATTTCTTCTAAAGAATTCTTGCTATCTTTATATTGGCATTTAAAAAGCCATTCTGACGGGTTTAAAAAGAATTTCTTTACCGGCTCGGTGGTAAAACCTTCGCCTAAATATAAATCTTGCGGATTCTTTATTGTTTCATAAAAAATACCTCTATTAGCTAATTCTTTTGGGCCGATGACTTCGAAATCCTGCAAAAGAGAATCTAGCAGTTTATATAATTCTTCTTTAGTAACAATTTTTTGTATCATTTAATCCAGTCTCCCGGATCATCCTTATCAAAAGAGGCAAGAAGCGGCTTCTGTTCTACATTTGCGCCTGCCTCATATTTAAATAATTCCTTTATGTCTTTCTCTATCTTCTTATTTAACTCCCGCAAAGGTATACCTACGGGGCAGACTCTTTCGCATTCGCCGCAATCTATGCATCGACCTCCCAGATGTATTGCCCGTATCAGATTCCAGGAAAGATTCCCTTTTAAATTCGCTCCTTTAGAAAACCACGCCGGCTGTGTCTGATCTGCCACGCATTTAGGGCAATAACACATAGGGCATACCTGCCTGCAGGCGTAACAACGAATACATCGGGAGAATTCCTCTTCCCAAAATTTTAAACGCTCTAACGCAGACTTCGCCTCAAGCTTGCGCACGGATTCATATTCATCCTTATCCTGCGATATTTTTCCTTTCTTCTCTTTATCTTCAAACAGATAGTCACAAATAGAAGGTATTGAGGATTTACAGCTTTTGCATTTTGCCCCAAAAGTAACTGACTCCTGGATATCTTTTGCGCCAAGACGCAATCTTTTCTCGTCAATTACCCCTGAACACTCCACGCCGATGATATATACATTTTCCCGCCTTAATTGATTCTCCTGCAAGAGAACAACTATTGATTTTACATCGCAGGGCTTGGCAATTATCCCTATTTTCTTGCCGGGAAAATCTTTTAAATAATTGGAGAGATTGTACACACAGTAAACATCCCAGATTAATTTATCAACATCCTCTTCTCTATCCACAAAACAAGGCATGGCTAATACCCCATCAGATGCCCTTTGATAGCCAATAATCAAATCCACCTGCTTATTCTTTAATAATTCTCTTGCTTTATTCTTTAATTCGTCAATCATGCTTTTTATCGTTTGATTTGTTGGGCCCTGCCTGTTTAATCTCCTGCACTAATTCTTTTATAAGCTTCGCCCACTTATCCCCCTCAGAAGCAGAAACCCAGGACATCTGTATTCTCCTGGGGTCAATACCTAAATATTCAAGAAACCTCTTCAGCACCGCAAATCTCCTACGTGCATAGAAATTCCCTTCTGAATAATGGCAATCGCCGATATGGCAGCCTGAAATTAAAACACCGTCTGCGCCGTCCATCAGGCACTTTAAAACGAATAAAGGATTTACCCTGCCCGAACAAGGAACACGGATAATCCTGATATTCGGCGGATATTCTATACGCGAAGTGCCGGCCAAATCCGCTCCGGCATAGCTACACCAATTGCAAAGAAAACCGACTATCCTGGGCTCCCAATTTTCTGTTCTTGAGTTCTCGTGTTCTTGAGTTCTCGTGTTCATAA
>CAKKRB010000161.1:0-5927 GCA_919902485.1 Omnitrophica bacterium GWA2_41_15
GGATTTTGATATTTTTGGGCAAGGTGTACTTTTGTGTAATCTTTAGGCTTTATAGGCTCTATGGGTTCAAGTATAAAGGAATCAATTATAGTAGATAAATCTTCAATAGATACTACATGGCTAAATTCATCCAGCCTATTAAGCCATACGGTTATATCTTTTATGGTTTCCGGGGGATATAGAGGGCTTTGATTAAAAAATAATGACAACTTATCTTTTATTTTTTGCAATATGACCTTCGGTAATCCTGATTTATCAAGGGCCTTTTTTATTTCTATGGGCATGCCTTCATATTTTTCCTCAATCCTTTCTTTTTCCGGCATCTTTTCTTCATAAGGTAAAAGCCTGCCCTTACGTTCTGGCGCATATCCAGGCGGTTCATATCCTGTAACAATAGGATTTATCTCTAAATCAAGCGGACTAGGATTGTATTTATGGGCATTATAGTGGGATTTATTCAATATAATAAGATTTCCAAATTCAAATGATATAACATCTGATTCTGCAGTAAAAAGCAACGCCCACATGGAATATTTATTAGAATCCCAGAAAGGTATTCTTTCAGAACCGGGAACATTTTCAGGGTTAAACGCTAGGACATTATTATTAATATACACTGCCTTTTTGCCTTCAGGTATAGCTGTATGGAAAAATCCTTTCTCATTAGGCATATAGACATATCGATTTGGAGAAGCTTCCTCTCTTTTCTTGCGCCACTCCCGCGCTAGATTACTCATATATTGAAGCAGATCAGATGCCTTCTCATCCCTTTGGCTAAGTGATCCCAGCATATATGCAATGCCGTTTATAATCTCAACCTGATTATTTATATCGCGCTTTACAATCTTATCTATAACAGATTTTAAAGCCCTGGTTGTCTCAGCGCTAAGCTGTATATGCTGTCTGTCTTCTGTTAGATCTGTTGCAGCTGGAAGTTCGATAACTAAATCTTTTGGCATACTATAGCCTTTTATCTTAAAGGACTCTATGATTACTCCTCCTACCTGGAGATGTATTTCGCTCTCTAGTTCTTCATTAATATTTACGGTTCTTTTTTGAGGGATATAGAATACCTTGGTCTGCTTGGATACCGCTTCCTCGCTAAGTCCTGACCTTGGAAGCTCCTTGCCCCTATGCGGAATAAGTAAATTTGTATGCATATCCTTACAATCCATTCCAATGCCTGGATCTTCCACGGTATATCCATGCTCGTTTATGTTTATAAGCACAGGCGCGCCGACTAAGTAATTAAGCTGGTCCCCATTTATAAAAAGCACGTCTTCCAATGGATTTATAAGGACTCCATTTACATATATGGGGCAGCGGTAATTAAGCCGTAATTTGCTCCTAATATACTCTTCCAAAGCTTTCTGCTGGGTTGGAGTATAACGCGCTTTATGGACAATAACAGCTGTTCCTTTCTTAATGCCTTGTTTTATAGCCTTACTTTGATAATAATATTCGTTTTCTCCATCGCCTTTTGTTATAGTTATTCTTATTGCCTGTTTTCCATCGCTTGAAGATGTCCATGATACATAGTCTCCTTTTTCTTCTAATTCTGCAAGGCTTTGGAATGCCCCTATGCCAAATCTGCCTATTAAGGTCATATTGTTCTCAATCATTAATGCATCAATCCCGTTTGCTATAAGTTCAATAGCTGCCTGGTATCCATAAGAGGCCTGCTGGTGTATAAGGGTATCTACTCTCTGCGGGCTTCCCTTGAAAGCGTTAACTAACTCTGCTAATTTATCGGGACTATTAATAAGTTTAAGATAATAGTCATTATCATGCCCATGTTTTGCTAATTCTTTTAATGCTCCTATAAGAGGGCTAAGGTTTATTTTTTGAGGAGCGTGGAGGATTGAATGATTAAAGCCTAAAAGTTCTCTTCCTGTTTGCGAAGTCTGCAAAACAGGCCTGAGAAGGGTTTTAGTAGATGCTATTTCCGCAGGATATGCTATATTTATGAATAAAAATACCTGCGCTATTATAAGAGAAAGTGTTTTTTTAAATAGCGTGTTATTGCGCAATGAATAGTTATTCATATTAGCTGGCTTTAATAAGATGCTATATTTTAGATTTTTTGTTAATTGGCGCATAGCTTTCAAATTAATTACTTTTTTAAAGTTAATCATAATAGAGGCAAAAAAATTCTGCTTCGTTCTACAATATTTAATCTGCTTTTTGTAAGGATTATCCCTTGCAGGGAACAGGCATGCCTGTTCCCTGTATTTTATAAAGTATACCATATAAATAAGCGCTATTCAAGTTTTCTGCTAATAATTCCTGGTGCGCTTTTGGCACGCAAAGTATCAAAAATTGGTCCAAAATGTCTATGTAACCGAAGGTAACTGGAGGCTATTTGATGTTATTAAATGTTAATTTTTTAAGGGATTATGGAATTTGTGCGTAAATTGGGGTTTTTACGTATTCCATCCCTCCTTCCGCACCAGTTTACCTTTATATTAGCTATTGAGTCTGCTCAACATAGTATCGTTAGTAATTGAAAAACCCCTAATACCGCAATAGATAAATTGACAAGTGAAATACTATTATGCTATATTTAATCTATATAATGCCGGAGTGGCGGAATTGGCTGACGCGCACGACTCAAAATCGTGTGAGGTAACCCCTCGTGTGGGTTCAACTCCCACCTCCGGCACCACGCATACAACCTACTCATAATGCGTCCACATGCGGATGACCTTTACTATACGCTTATGCTTTATAATCTGATAAACCAATCTATGCTGGATATTTATCCTGCGCGAATATGCGCCTTCTAAATCTCCTACTAATTTTTCATAGGAAGGTGGTGACTGGAATGGATTTTTCTGAAGAATCTCAAGAATGGCTTCTGACTTTAGCCGCAAGCCGCTATCAGAAAGCTTTTTGGCATCTTTGTGTGCCTGTTTGGTAAAAACAAGTGTCCATGTTACCATTCTAATTTTTTACTGCACTCTTTGACAGGGGTTTTAAGGCCTTTCCGTATAGATTCTCTCATGCCTGGGATTGATAATAAGTATAATGTCTCCTGTATCGCCCGCCAATCATCCTCTCCTATCAAGACCGCATTATTCCTTTTGCCTGTAATCTGAACAGGATCATGAGAGTGAGCGGTTTTATCTACCAGCCTATACAGGTTGGAGCGTGCTTTGCTTGCGGTAATAGTAGTCATATTTTACCTCCATTTAAAGCGTACCATATGACGTACGTTTTGTCAAGTGCAATGTAACCCCAATGCCAAGCATTTGGGCTTGCCGCGGGCGTGTCAAGAAAAAATTTTGCCCCTAGATATTTCCCATCTTCCTGAATTTTTCGTAGCGGAGTTTAAGAAGTTCTTCTTTAGGAATTGCCTTTAATTCTTTTAAGGCTTTCTTTATAACCTTTTTTATATTCTGGGCTGCTTTTTCAGGGTCACGGTGGGCCCCGCCAAGCGGCTCAGGGATTTCTTCGTCTATAAGTCCTAAATTCAACAGGTCTTTTGCGGTAAGCTTTAAAACTTCTGCTGCCTCTGGAGCTTTTAATCTGTCTTTCCAGAGAATTGCAGCGCAGCCTTCAGGAGATATTACAGAATAATACGCATTTTCCATTACATAGACTCTGTCGCCTACGCCTATGCCAAGCGCGCCTCCGCTTCCGCCTTCGCCTATGACCACTACTATTACAGGTACCTTTAAAAGCATCATCTCTCTTAAATTGTACGCTATTGAATTCGCTTGGCCGCGTTCTTCTGCGCCTATTCCAGGATATGCGCCGGGCGTATCAATAAAAGTAACTATGGGTATGTCAAATTTATCTGCAAGCTCCATAAGCCTCATTGCCTTGCGGTATCCTTCCGGATGAGCGCTGCCGAAACTCCTCATTATATTTTCTTTTGTGTCTCTTCCTTTTTGGTGGCCCAGCACAAGCACCTTTTCCCCGTCTATTTTGGCAAACCCGCCTATCATAGCTTTATCGTCGCTGAACATCCTGTCTCCGTGGATCTCCACAAAGTCCATCATTGTCATATTTATGTAATCCATTGTATACGGCCTTTTAGGATGCCTCGCTATCTGGACCCTTTGCCACGGGGTAAGAGACTCAAATACTTCTTTTTTTAATTTCTCAAGTCTTGTCTCAAGCGTCTTCAACTCTTCTTCAAGGTCAATACTGCCGTCCGCGGCAAGAGACTTAAGCTCATTTATCTTGCGCTCTAATTCTAATATAGGTCTTTCAAAATCCAATACTATGCTAGACATCTTGCCTCGCTTTAATCAACTATTGTAGCTTCTGTGCCAATAGGAATTATTTTATAAAGCTCCTCGACTTCTGCGTTCAGTATCCTGACGCAGCCCTGGGTAGCCTGCTGGCCTATTTTTTCAGGAGAAACCGTCCCATGAATGCCATAGCCGGAAAGATTAAAACCCATCCATCTTGATCCAAGCACGTTATCAGGACTTTCCGCAGGAACTATTGCCTTTTCCGCGTACCAGACAGGGTCTACAATTTTATTCACTATTTTAAAATTTCCAACAGGCGTGCAGTTATTCACTCCGGTTGAAACGCGATAAACTTTAAAAATATCATTATCGCTCAGAAGTGTTAATATATTCTGTGATTTATCTACAAGTATCTTATATTTTGCTTTTGAAATTTTTAATTTGGCGTGAATGTTTATATTATCGTTCTTTAAAGAATTTGCGGTTTTTATAAGGTCGACTGTTGTCCCGAATTTTTTTGCGATATTTATCAATGTATCCCCGGGCTCAACTTCATAAAGGGTATCCTTATCAGTTATTATTTTGGAAAAAAGAATTGCTATATTGAGTTTTCCGACTCTATCCTGAACCTCTGATATCTTTTCTATATTCTGGTATTTCTTAAGTATCAGCTGATAGGTATCCCTTGCTTTTAATGTTTCATTTCTTGTTTCATAAGCATTTGCTAATTCAAAATATACTTTTCCGAGGGCCTTTACATCAGGCTTTTTCTGGGCTATTTGATCTATGCTTGCCTTTGCCTCATCCGCCTTGCCGTTTTTAATAAGCTCCTTTACGGGTTTTACATCTGCGTTGTTTCCAAAATTCTTCATCCCGAATACAGCCAATGCCAATAACCCGATTACCAGTATCCCTATGCCAGAGCCCGCCAGAACCTTATTCACTTTTTTCCCCCTTTTTATCTATAACAAAAAAGAGCCACCAGAATACCTATTGCAGCTCCTGTAAATACCTGTATAGGAGTATGCCCAAGTAATTCCTTCAGCCTTTCCTGTTGGATCCCTTTATTTAAATATATGTCTTCTATAATCTGATTAAGCGCCTCTGCCTGGTGCCCGCTCTGGCGTCTTACGCCCTGCGCGTCAAACATTATTATAAATGCAAGAAAAAACGTGATCGCGAACAAAGGGGACGCAAACCCATATGTCAGCCCAACTGCCGTAGCAAGGGCTGAAACAGTAGCTGTGTGAGAACTAGGCATTCCGCCTGAACCCACAAACCATTTGAAATTAAACCTCTTTTCTTGGACAACGCCTATGGCTACTTTTATCGTCTGGGCTATAAGCCACGCCATAAGCACTGTAAAAAACATTTGATTTTTAGCAAAAAATCCCATATCGTTATTATATATAATAGATAGGACCTATGGCAAGCAAAAAGAAAAAGGATTTAGAACTTCATTGTGCCTGACAAGGTAAAAGCAGTTTCATTGATAAGCCTTAATTCAAAGCTCAATATATACCAGCTTAAAAGAGAAGGCATGACATCAAAACCCATAACAATGCCGGCAGAATCTTTACTGTTGGCATTATATGTAGAATAAAGAAAGCCTGTTCCGCTTTGAGTAAAATGCACATTAACATCTGAATCTAAGTATGTAAGGCCGATATACGGCACAGCATAACAATCCTGCATACCCATGGGGAATATAATTTTTTTACTGGC
>CAKKRB010000161.1:6027-16570 GCA_919902485.1 Omnitrophica bacterium GWA2_41_15
ACGGCACAGCATAACAATCCTGCATACCCATGGGGAATATAATTTTTTTACTGGCAATTAAACTTATCTGCCACTCCCTTATCTCAAATGTTTCATTAATAGCAGCTGCCGTTGAAGTTGAGCCGCCTATCTTGGCTTTGTCAAAATCAAGCTGAGTATCTTTATACTGGCCATCCAGTGTCAATTTTATTCCAGTAGCTGCAAATTCCCATAATTTTGCCTTTAACCCGCCGCCCAATACAAGGCCGGGCTGCGCCTCTACTGCAATGTTCTGATTGTTCTGCGCCCATTTTACCCTTAAATTAGAAGTTCCGATTTTCACATAAGGTTCTATTGCGCCTTTATAATTAGCTGAAAATTTAAAATCTAAATTCTGGCCTTCTATCTCTGCGTTGGTGACATCGGGTGTTGTGTGAAGCTTTTTGCTTAATATGAATTCAACGCCAAAGCCGGCTTTCATGCTTACTTCCGACTCGTAAAAATCCAGGGCCTCGCCTACAGCCCTGGTCTTTGAAAAGAAAGACGACTCAGGCGTGGTCATATCAGCCTGGCCTCCAGCAGTAGCTGCAAAAGAAGTCCCTGCGAAAAATAATGATAAGATTATTGTTATTACGATATTTTTTCTCATTCTTTTATCCCCTTAAAACTTCATTGTGCCGCCCAGGCTTAATGCGATTTCATCCACAAGCCTGAGTTCCATACTGTAAATAAAAGCGCTTTTCAAGCTCGGCACTATATCAAACCCAAGCACATAGCCGTAAAGCTTTTTATTATTTGCGTCAAAAAGCGAATAATCCGCTCCAGGAGCATTCGGATCTTTAAAACTCACATCTACATTTGAATCAGAATAAACAATCCCTGTGTAAGGCACTATATAAATGCTCTGGAACTTTAATGGAATCTCGAATTTTTTGCTTAAAAATAAACCTGCCTGCCATTCATCAACTCTAAACTTGCCTGCATCCTTCACTGAAGAGCTGTTGACTGTAATTTTATTTGTATCAGGCTCTGTGATCCTGTATTGCGCATCTCCTGTTAATCTGAGGCCCAAGTCTTCGAAATCCCATATCTTAGCCTTTATTCCTACTCCCCATGCAAAACCATCTTTGGCATCAACTTTTATTTCCTGGTCGCCATGTTTCCATCTTGTTTCCAAACTAGATGTACCAATTTTAATATACGGCTCTATCTTATTAAAAATAGTCACGCCTAATTTTCCCATATACCATTGGCCTTTTAATTCAGCACTTTTTAGTTCGTCAGTAACATGCAGGTCCTTATTAAAGACAAATTCTGCGTCAAACGACGCCTTTACCTTTACTGCCTGCTCATATTCATCCATAGTCTCTTCCACTATCTCCTGCCTCAATACAGCTGACTTCTGAGGCACATCCAGGTCAAGAGGATTTCCTGCAGTTGCTGCAAAGCTAATCTTCGCTACACAACATATTGATATTATTAAAGATAGGATAATAAGATAACATTTTTTCATAAAAGACTACCTTTCTTTATAATAAACTATAATATAATGTTTTATTTTATAATGAAGTATACCTTATAGAGCCTTAATTGTCAAGTCCTCCCACTTATTCCTTAACCAATTTTGTGGATTGCTGATGCAATCCACAAAATTCAGAGGCAATTAAACATTTTTGAAAGAAAACCTCCTCCCAGATGTGTCATATATTGTAGGGGAGGGTTTTTAAACCCTCCCCTACCTCAACCAAAAACAGGAGGTGCAACATGCTGTCAAAGATACTTTCAGCTGCAACAATAGGCATTGAGGCAAAGCCTATTGAAATTGAAGTGGATATAACAAGAGGTTTGCCTAATATTACAATTGTAGGCTTACCTGATACTGCTATCAGGGAATCCAGAGACAGGGTAAAATCAGCTATAAAGAACAGCCAGTTTGAATATCCTGCTGAAAGAATCACTATAAACTTAGCCCCATGTGATATTAAAAAAGAAGGCCCATCGTTTGATCTTCCAATAGCAATAGGCATACTCGTAGCTTCAGAACAGATCGATTTCAATAAAATAAAAGATTTTGTATTTCTCGGCGAGCTTGCCCTGAATGGAAAAATAAGGCCGATAAGAGGAGCCCTGCCAATAGCCATGTCTTTAAAAAATTCCCATAAAAAGTTAATCCTGCCTGAAGAAAACGCCCCTGAGGCAAGTATTGTAGAAGGCCTTGAAACATATGCAGTAAATAGCCTTGGTGACGTTTCTAATTTTTTGAATGGCGCAGTCAGTATCTCCCCTTCTGTCTCCAACAAAGAGGAACTACTAGAAAAATGTCAGAATTATGAAGTAGATTTTTCAGATGTAAAAGGCCAGTTCCTCGCTAAAAGGGCAATGGAAATAGCAAGCGCTGGAAATCACAATATAATCATGATAGGCCCGCCAGGCAGCGGTAAAACCATGCTTGCCAAAAGGCTTCCCACAATAATGCCGGATATGACAATTGAGGAATCTCTTGAGACCACAAAAATCCACAGCGTCTCAGGCCTTATACCCGCTAAAAGATCTATTATAAGAACAAGGCCTTTCAGAACCCCGCACCATACTGCCTCTGATGTTTCATTGGTAGGCGGCGGCACTGTGCCAAAGCCAGGAGAAGTCAGCCTTGCCCATAATGGGGTATTATTCATGGATGAATTACCAGAATTTCACAGAAATGTCCTGGAAGCCCTGAGGCAGCCTATTGAAGACGGGTATGTTATCGTATCTAGAATAAACAGCATTGTAAAATACCCGTCTCAGTTCATGCTCGTATGCGCAATGAATCCCTGCCCGTGTGGATATCTCACAGACGCTAAAAAAGAATGCCACTGCACACCTAACCAGATACAAAAATACATGTCAAAAGTCTCTGGGCCTCTTTTAGACAGGATTGACATTCACATAGAAGTTCCTTCTGTTAAATACAAAGACTTATCAGATGAAAGCGCTGGTGAAAAATCTGAAGCAATCAGAGAAAGGGTAAAAATCGCTAGGGATATACAGCTTAAAAGATTTAAAGACGACAGAGTTTTTTCAAACGCCCAGATGAGTTACAGGCTTGTCAGAAAATATTGTAAATTAGATGAACCAGGCAGAAACTTATTAAAAACAGCCCTTACAGAACTTGGCTTCACTGGCCGCTGTTACGATAAAATCCTGCGAGTTTCCCGCACCATCGCAGATCTGGAAGGAAAACCTGATATATGCGCTGATCATGTCTCAGAAGCCATCCAATACCGCAGCCTTGACCGCAACATGTGGATGTGAAACAAAAAGTTATCCACAATGTAGGGGAGCCTTAAGGCTCCCCTACATTAACAAGGAGGCAAACCGTAGGGGAGGTTTAAACCTCCCCTACGGTTTGAATAAATTATGAGTGATATAAAAAGATACTATGTAGAAAACGCGGCTTATTTCTTGACTACCGTTACGAAAGACAGGCTTGAAATATTCAAAGATCCAAAATATTGCAAGATTCTCCTAGTCACTATTGAATATTTTAAACTCATATTGGATTACAAACTCTATGGATTTTGCATAATGCCGGAACATCTGCATCTAATTATACACCCATTTGGCAAATATAACTTTTCGTACATAATGCAGATGATAAAAGGAAGTTTTGCCAGGAAATTAAATAAGATTAACGGTAATATGGGGCATATATGGCAGAAAACTTTTTATGATGAATGTATTTTAAATTCATTGCAACTAATTAATAAATTAGAATATGTTCATAATAATCCTGTAGAAGCGCAGCTGGTAACTTTACCTGAAGAGTATCCTTATTCTAGTTATAATCATTATATAAAAACAGACTTCTTGTTAAATCCTATAATAGAAATAGATATGCCGGAATTCTAAAAGTTATCCACAATGTAGGGGACCCTTAAGGGTCCCCTACATGTTTGCTACTTGCTAAGATTCTTTGCTTCTCTTTGAACGTTTGCGAGTAAGAGGATCCAGGATTTTTTTTCTTAACCTGAGATTTTTGGGTGTAACTTCCAAGAGTTCATCGCCGCCAAGATATTCTATGGAAAGCTCCATGGTCATTTCCTTGGGAGGCGTGAGTATAATAGCTTCGTCAGACCCAGCAGCCCTCATATTAGTAAGTTTTTTTGTCTTGCAGGGGCTCATGTCAAGGTCTTCAGGCCTGGAGTTCTGGCCTATAATCATGCCTTCATAAACATCCACATTCGGGCCTATAAATAATTCACCGCGTTCCTGCGCATTATTAAGGCCGTATGACGTGGAAACGCCAGTTTCAGAAGAAACTAACGATCCATGAGAATTAATAAAAGAAAGGTTTTCGTCCATAGGCTCGTATTCATCAAATGCGTGATTTATTATAGCAGCCCCGGCCGTCTTTGTCATAAACATGGCTTTTAAACCTATTACAGCCCGCGTTGAAATTTCATATTCAAAATAAAACCCGCCTTTTGAACCCTGGAACATATTTTTAAGACGGGCCTTGCGCCTGCCCACCTCCTCTATGACCACGCCCTGATATTCAGAAGGTACTTCAATGGTTAAAAATTCAAAAGGCTCCATTATTACACCGTCTTTTTCAACAAAAATAGCCTCAGGCTGGGAAACCTGAAGTTCATAACCTTCGCGCCGCATGGTCTCTATCAGAATCGCCAAATGTAATTCTCCCCTGCCTGATACAAGAAAAGTATCAGGGCTGTCTGTTTCTTCTATGCGCAAAGATACGTTTGTCTCAACTTCTTTAAAAAGCCTTTCGCGAAGCGCTCTGGAAGTAACATATTTACCATCCCTTCCTGCAAAAGGGCTTTTATTTACGCCGAACATCATCCGGACAGTGGGTTTTTCTATTTCAGGAGGACTAAGCGGCAACGGATTATCAGCGTCAGTTATAGTGTCTCCTATGCCTATTTCCTCAAAACCTGCCACAGCCACTATTTCTCCTGATTCAGCGCTTTCGCGTTCTATCTGTTTAAGGCCTTCATAACTTAAGATAGCTGTAACCTTGCAAAGCCTCTGACTTTTATCCCTTCGGGCGAGAATAATATTCATACCCTTTGCAATAGAGCCTGCTGTAATTTTTCCTATACCCATCTTGCCTTTATAAAAATCCGAAAGAAGCGCCAATACTAAAATCTGAAGAGGCGCGTCAGGATTCACTGCAGGTTGAGGCACTGTTTCAAGAATAGTATCCAGAAGAGGAAAAATATTATCCGAAGGTTTGGCAATGTCCAATGTTGCAAAACCTTTTAATGCGGAAGCATAAATAATCGGAAAATTCAACTGTTCCTCTGTTGCGTCAAGCTCGCAAAAAAGATCAAACGTGCGGTTTATCGCATAGTCTATCCTGGCATCAGCCATGTCTATTTTATTAATTACAACGATTGCCTTATGCCCGAGCTCCAGGGCTTTTCTCAGCACAAAACGCGTCTGCGGCATAGGGCCGTCTTTAGCGTCAACCAGAAGCAAAACCCCGTCCACCATTCTTAAAGTCCGTTCTACCTCTCCTCCAAAATCAGCGTGCCCTGGCGTGTCAACTATGTTAATCTTTGTATTTTTATAAATAACGCTTGCGTTCTTCGCCTTAATGGTAATGCCGCGCTCGCGCTCCAGATCCATGGAGTCCATAATACATTCTCCCATTTCTTCAATGTTGCGGTCTACGTGAGTCTGGCGCAGTATACTATCTACGAGCGTGGTCTTCCCATGGTCAACATGCGCAATAATAGCTATATTCCTGATATTTGTCTGGTTTGCCATAAGTTTTCTCTACTGGATAATTTCTAATTGGGACATGTCGTGAATAACTATCTCAGGGTGCCCTTTATATTCTTTTATTATACCGTAAACTCTTACTGTTTTGCCTTTAAAATATTTATTAGGCGACCTGGCCATATCTTTAAGCCTGGAAGGAATATTATTTTTATATATTACTGCTTTAAAATTATTTTTAAACTTTAATATCAATAACTTTTCTGTCAGATGGGTGTCAGTAACCTGGGCCTCTATCATCCTTACCATGCCTATGTTATCTTTTGCCTGGGCTGTAGTAATCCTGCCTTTTTCTGAATCCAGATCTGACCAAATACCTCTTTTATTATCCCTTGCCTCTTTCTGCGCCTCTAGAAACTTCTCAGAATATCTCACATTCGGAGGATATGTATATATCATTCCATAGCCCTGCTTTACCATCTCCAGGTTCGCCATATTTTCTCCCGCATACACATATGCGAGAAAACGATTATACTTATCTTTTTTCTGAACATCAAATTCCAGCCTTACGGATTTTCCTTTCACAAGCTTTTCGTTAAAGGACTTTGCCTCCTCTGCATAAGGCCTCGGGCTATAAATCCAGGCAGAGCCTTTCTTCTCTCTGATCTCAGGCGTATCTATTCCTATATATCTCACTGTTTCTCTGTTGGAAAGCTCTATAGTATCGCCGTCCACAACCCTGTTTATCGTATAGTACTTACCAGATCCGCTATTATTAAATTGCGTTGTTAAATTTGTATGCCTGGAAAAATTTATAACTAAAGAAGCAATGAGAAGAGCTGTAAGGGATGCGATGTATTTTATTTGGCGTTTCATTTCATTATTTTAAGACAAGCGGGTTATATTTATATTTTGCAAATATCGCATATGCTGTGCCTGCTGTTGAACCTGTCCTTGTGCCGTGGGCAACCCTCCAGCCGTGGCCTGTATCCACATCATCCTGAGATGCGTAAGGAAGACAGCCCTGGCCCTGGCCTACCCTGGAAGGGCTTGATATAATCATCTTCTCCACTTCAGAGAGATAGAAATCCGCTTTTTTATTATAATACGAAGCCCTGTTAAACTCGCTCTGATCTTTGTAATATTCAGCCATTATACTGAAAGATACTGCCATCTGGCTGGTCCATTCAGTAGATACAATACCGCCTCTTGCCAGGTGCTCATATTTTCCAAAATCAAAACCAGTAACCTTTGTATTGCCTCCGTCCTGTCTTATATAATCTACGGTTACCAGGCAATTTGTCTCTGCAAAATCTATAATCTGGTCCGGGTCCATACCTGATTCCCTGAGAAGCTGAGGGCCTATTGCCGCAACAGCCCATGCAAATGTATCTGTGGCGATAGTCGCATCGCCCTTGCCTCTGTTAAGTCTGCACTCCAGCCTGTTGAAAGAATTTTTCTTAAGCCATTCATATGTCCTGGCCTGCGCCTCCATGTATATCTCTTCTTCTGTTATTTTATAAAGCATACCGAAAAAAGCATAAGCATCCAGATTATGCTCTGTGCTGAACCATTCAGATTTAGGCCCGCCTTTTATGCCAAAACCCTTATCCTGCCTCTGAAGCATTATAAGCCATCTGGCAACATCCTCTGCAACTGAAAGATATGCCTCGTCTTTGAACTTTTTAGTGTACTGAGCTATTGCTATGCCAAGCCATATATTGGGCCCGCTGTGCACATGATATTCCACGACCTTTCCTGTATATGAATCATAAGCATTTGAAAAAGCGCCTTCGGTCTTTTTAGCCCTGTCTTTGTAGAAACCGAGTATCAGCTTTGCGTTTTCCTGGTCTCCCATCAACGTAAAGCACTGGCACGCAAGGGATTCATCATAAGTAAAAGCCCACTCTTCCAGATCCTTGTCTCCCTCGTAGCTCATCACAAGCCCTGTGCGCTTGTTCTGATGGTTTTTTATCCATTGATACATGCCTGCTATATTTTTTTCTTCTACAGGGTTAAAAGAGGACAGAAGGTTTTTCAGATTATCCTCGGTTGAAATTTTCTGTTTGGAAAGCTTTGAAACCCTGTTTTTCAAATACATATTTTCTTTGGTGAGATTCTCCATACTGCTGTTAAACCTGGCCCTCTGGGAAAGCACATGCTTAATCACTTCTTTAGTCTTGTTTTTATCTTCTCTCAGATATGTTATAAGCCTGTCTTTTGTTTTAACGTCCCCAACCACCTTTTCCAGGTCTTTAATCCTTATTTTATACTCTTCTATCCTATCCTCATTCAATACTATCTTGCATCCTATCGCCTCCTGTTTATTATCAAGATCCAGGATCTTTTTTTCAAGCTCAGCCTTTTTAGTGGAAAGTCTGCCCAACTCTTCTACTAGTTTTCTGTTTTCAGAATTCGCTTTGAAGTTAGTGGTGTAGAAATACGCGAGGCCCGATACCAGGAAGAAAAAGAATACAGCTATAATGGCAGGCGTCAGTATTGCCCTCTGGGCGTGGAAATAAATTCTCCGGCTGTCTCTTGGGTCTATCTGTAAAAACGAAAGGCCTATCAGGTACTTATTGGGATAGCCTGATTTTATTTTTTCATGCCAGGCAATCTTTGCTATTGCCTTGGTTTCAGGCCTGGAGAGAGGCACGTGAAGCCTTATGTCTAATCTAGCCCTGCCTTCTCTCAGCACCTGTTCAAGGCTTTCTTCTAAATTATTTACCTCCAGGCAGATGCCGCCCTTGCCAACATCCCTTGTGAATCCCTGCTTTATCTCGCTTATTGAACCGGATGTTTCAGAGTCTATGAACTGGAATTCCACAGGAAATATAACATTAAGCCTTATATATTTCCTGCGTTCAGGAGTTTCAGGATTTTTGTTCTTCAAAGACAGGTCTTTATTCCCCATTAAATAAAATATTAACAGTATTATGTCATAAAATCAAGCAAAATAGCTAGTTAGATACATTACTCAGGACTTCTTCTTCTACGAATATGGGCGCTTTGGCGCGTATTGCTATTGCAATGCTGTCGCTGGGCCTGGCGTCTACCTCTTCTGTGCGGCTATCAATTGATATGACAAGTTTTGCGAAAAATGTATTATTTTCTAATTTATTAATTATTATTTTATCTATCTTTGCGCCTAATTGCGTTATAGCATTATAAAGCAAATCATGTGTCATTGGTCTGGGAGGATTTACCCCGCTTATTTTCATCTTGATCGCGGTAACTTCCATAATTCCTATTACAATAGGCAGTATGCGCTCCCCTTCCTTTTCCTTGAGCACGATAACCTGCTCACCCCTATTCTCATCAATCCTTATCTTATTTAATTCCATCTCTACAATAGCCATAATAAGAAGAAGATTATCACATGAATTACCACTTGTCAAGCCACCCCTGCCGCTAATTCACAAAACGAGTATGACTTGTTTTGTGAATTAGCGAGAAAATAAGGTTGTTTAAAGACTGTTTTACAGCAGTGCTTAGGGGTTGACCAAACTCATTCGACTCCGGTTTTATGCCTAATATATATATATCTGCCCTGGTAGATTCTTTTAAATATTCTATTAATAATTTCGGGGAAACATCGTGCGTTGAAATCTTGCCTAGCCTCAGATCGTCTCCTTTAAATATTCTTGTTTCGCCTGGCCTTCCATCAAAAGAAATTGCATCTACAATAATAATGGTATCAGGTTTTAATCTTGTTACAACGCCTGTCCAGTTTTCAGGCGCTGTGCCAGCGTCTATAACTTCGTAAGGCGCTTTGTCTTTCATCATAGCGGCGAAATAAGGCCCTGCTCCGTCATCCCCGCGCTCAATATTTCCGATGCAAAGTATAACAACCTTGCCTTTTAATATATTTTTCAAGGAGATCATTTTATGTGTTAAGTGTAACTTCTCTTCTACATTTCGGGCAGAGTATTTTAATTCTATCCTGGCGGGTAAGTTCTTCTGATTTTTGAATATCAAGATATGCTAATTTAAGTTCTTTTAAAGCAGATAGATAAGATGTGGGGCTTGAATAAGCTAATGGCCCTAATTTTTTCGCAACCCAGACCAGGTGATCCTTTGCCCCTACTACACAACCGCAGCCTTCGCAAAGAGCCAATTCTTTCTCAACTGATTCAATCGCCTGGGTCCTGTCAAATATTGCCAAATCAAACTTATTGGAAAGCTTTATGCCTTCTTGCGTAATGCACGCTGCCTGGCACTGTCCGCAGAATATGCATGAATCATAACGCAGTTCCAGCTTTCTCAATGGAATATCAGAATCAGGCGCATCTTTTACTTCTATACAGCCTGTAGGGCAGACCTCTGCGCACGCCTTGCAGCCCACGCATCCGTCTTTAGAATACTCGGGTTTCCCTCTGAAGCGTTTCTCTGGAACATGCGGCTCAAACGGAAATTTTGATGTATACGGCCCTTTTATCAATGCCCTGACTGCTTCTATTAATTCTCTTAATTTTGGATATTTCATATTATTCTTCTAATCCCGATCGCCGATCGGACATACTTATCCGATCGGCGATCGGGATAGGTCAATTACCGTCCTGTTCGTATTTATCAACAACGCTTTTCTGCCAGAGCTTAACACCTGATTTATGCGCGCCTCTGGCAAGCGCATGCGCTGCAACAGGCGAAGTAAGAAGCAAAAATATCGCCACCAGAATTGCTTTTACCCCTGTTGTGCCTAATCCCTTTAATATAAACGTGCCTAAAAGGATACTGCATGTGCCTAAGGTAACGCATTTGGTTGTAGCCTGCAACCTGTTATAGACATCAGGAAGCCTGAGTAAACCAATGCACCCGAATATATCAAACCCAAGCCCGA
>CAKKRB010000162.1 GCA_919902485.1 Omnitrophica bacterium GWA2_41_15
GATTTATAGAAGGCCCTATTGAGCCGGTGGCTTGCGCAAAACAAGATAGCTATGAACAGTGCAAGGATTTTCCGTATTGCGTATTTAAAGATATATGGAGCCAGGTTTATACAGCCACATCTCTGGTAGTGGACACAATAACATTTGCTGAACTTGTAAGAAGAGTTGGAAATATAAAAAATAATAATGCAGACAACTCCTATTTTATATAAGGAGAAAGAGAGGGCAGATTATCGTGGCAAAAACAATCAAAGAGATAAATGAAAAAATCAAGCACGGAAAGGCAGTGGTTGTTACAGCAGAAGAAATAATAGACCTGGTTGAAAAAGACGGGATTAAAAAGACCGCTGAAAAGGTAGACGTTGTAACCACAGGAACATTCGGCCCAATGTGTTCTTCAGGAGTATATTTTAATGTAGGGCACTCAAAGCCCAGGATAAAGTTTGGCGGAGGAAGCGTCACTGTAAATGAAGTACCTGTATATACGGGTTTTGCAGCAGTGGATTTATATTTAGGCGCAACTGCTCTTCCGGATGATGACCCGAGAAATAAAGTGTATCCCGGAGAATTTAAATACGGTGGAGCGCACGTGATACAGGAATTAGTAGCAGGAAAAGACATTGCTCTCAGAGGAACAGCTTATGGAACAGACTGTTATCCTCGCAAAAAAATAGAAACCCTGATTAATATCAAAGATCTTAATGAGGCAGTGTTGTTTAATATGAGAAATGCATATCAGAATTATAACTGCGCTGTGAATTTATCTGATAGAATGATTTATACCTATATGGGTACATTAAGGCCAAACATAGGGAATGCTTATTATTGTTCAGCAGGCCAACTTTCACCTTTATTAAAAGACCCACATTATAAAACAATAGGCATTGGCACGAAAATTTTTCTTGGTGGAGGAATAGGTTATGTGGCGTGGCAAGGCACGCAGCATTCTCCAACTGTAAAGCGTAAAGATACTGGCATTCCTCAAGCACCTGCAGGCACACTAGCTGTTATAGGAGATTTAAAACAGATGTCACCTGATTATATAGTGGGGACCACGTTTCAAGGGTACGGTGTAACACTTACAGTCGGAATAGGTATCCCTATACCTATATTGGACGAGGAGATTTGCAAGTTCGCGGCAATAAAAGACGAAGATATCTGGACGCAGATAATCGATTATAGCGAGGCATATCCGAATTGCATACCAGGCAGCCTTGGAGAAGTGAATTACGCTCAGTTAAAAACCGGAAAGATTACAGTTAAAGGTAAAGTTGTTCCTACAGGGGCGCTTTCCAGTTATTCAAAGGCAGTTGAGATAGCTGAGAAATTAAAGGCCTGGATTAAGAAAGGGGATTTTCTTCTTACAGAGCCGGTAGCCCCAATCCCAGGCGCAGAGTCTGGAGTAACTTTTAAGCTATTAAAGGAAAAGCCAATTTAGTTACAAAAGTTACAAATATCACATAATTTTGTACCTAATTCACAAAACGAGTCATACTCGTTTTGTGAATTAGCAGAAAAAGGAGTGAAACATGAAAGAAAAAGTTGAGAAAGCGTTAGAAAATATAAGGGGGTTTTTACAGCAGGACGGCGGAGACGTAGAGCTTGTAGATGTAAAGGATGGCGTGGTAACAGTGAAGCTTACAGGCGCATGCGGATGCTGTCCTATGGCAAGCATGACGCTGAAAAACGGGGTTGAAAGGGCTTTAAAAGAAGCTGTCCCTGAAGTAGTAAGGGTAGAGGCTGTTTAAATTGCTTGACTACCAAGGCAGGTTTATAGATAATATATAGGGCTTTAGAATACAATGTTTGTCTTAATATTAAACAAGGACGTTCTGCCTTTATAAGGTAGGGCGTTTTTTTGTATACAAGGATTAAACCATGAAAGCGTTTATTGCATTAGAAGACGGCGCAATTTTTGAAGGCGTATCTTTCGGAGCCAGCGGAGAAAGACTGGGAGAGATTGTTTTCAATACCAGCATGACCGGTTACCAGGAGATAATGACAGACCCTTCATATAAAGGGCAGATTGTTACAATGACCTATCCATTGATAGGGAATTACGGCATAAACAAAGAGGACATTGAATCATCCGGTCCAAAGGTAGAAGGTTTTATCATAAAGGAAAAAAGCAAAATTACAAGTAACTGGCGTTCTGAAAAAAGCCTGGACGAATACCTTAAAGAAAATAATATCATTGGAATCGAAGGAGTTGACACAAGGTCTTTGACATTGCACATAAGGACAAAAGGCGCAATGAAAGGCATTGTTTCAACAATAGATTTAAACCCAAAAAGCCTTATTAAAAAAGCAAAAAATTCTCCAGGCCTTATCGGCAGGGATTTAGTCAAGGAAGTAACTTGTAAAAAGAGTTATAAGGCAGAAAAAATTTTAGGGACAAGGGACATCCCTCGACTTCGCTCGGGACAAGAGGGACAAGGGACAAGGAAAAAAGTGATTGCAATGGATTTTGGGATCAAATATAACATACTGCGATGCCTGATGGGTGCTGGATGCGATGTTACAGTAGTGCCTGCAGATACAAAGGCAAAAGATATTTTAACTCACAACCCTGATGGGATTTTTCTTTCAAATGGCCCAGGAGACCCAGCAGCTGTTACCTATGCAATTGAAGAGATAAAAAAGCTCCTTGGCAAAAAACCCATATTTGGAATCTGCCTTGGCCATCAGCTCTTGGGCCTTGCATTCAAAGGAAAGACCTTTAAATTGAAATTTGGTCACAGAGGCGCAAATCATCCTGTAAAAGATCTGAAAACAGGAAAAATTGAAATAACCTCCCAGAATCATGGATTTAGCGTTGATATAAATTCTTTGAACAAGGAAGATGTGGAGTTGACGCATATAAATTTGAATGACAATACACTTGAAGGCATGGCCCACAAGAAATTACCTGTATTTTCTGTGCAGTACCACCCAGAGGCATCTCCTGGGCCGCATGATTCAAGATATTTGTTTAAAAGATTTACGGATTTAATGGATACATATGCCAAAAAGAACTGATATACATAAGATTTTAATAATCGGATCCGGCCCTATTATTATAGGCCAGGCATGCGAATTTGACTATTCTGGCACGCAGGCCTGCAAGGCATTAAGGGAAGAAGGTTTTCAGATAGTGCTTATAAATTCCAACCCGGCCACTATTATGACAGATCCTGAAACAGCAGACATTACTTATATCGAGCCTATTACCCCGGAGACTGTTGAAAAGATTATCGCGATAGAATTACCAGACGCGCTTCTTCCTACGCTTGGCGGCCAGACAGCTCTTAACACAGCCATGAAGCTTAAGGAAATGGGAGTTCTTGATAAATATAACATTAAAATGATAGGCGCTGACCATAATGCTATAAAAAAGGCAGAAGATAGGAAGTGTTTTAAAAATGCAATGCTCAGGATAGGGCTTGATCTCCCTAGAAGCGAGATGGCTTATAATATGGAAGAGGCTAAAAGTGCAATGAAAAAAATAGGTTTGCCTGTAATTATAAGGCCCGGTTTTACTCTTGGGGGCACAGGCGGCGGAATCGCAAGGACCGAAGAAGAATTTGAAAAGATAGCAACATTAGGTCTTCAAAACAGCATGATAAGCGAGATTCTCATAGAGGAGTCTATCTTGGGATGGAAGGAATATGAATTAGAGGTAATGAGGGACAGGAAAGACAATGTTGTTATAGTCTGTTCAATAGAAAATTTCGACCCCATGGGTATTCACACAGGCGATTCAATAACTGTTGCCCCGGCCCAGACTCTTACTGATAAAGAATACCAGAAAATGAGAAATGCAAGTCTTGCAATAATAAGAGAGATAGGGGTAGAGACAGGCGGCTCAAATATTCAATTTGCGGTTAATCCAAAAGACGGAAGAATGGTTGTTATAGAAATGAATCCAAGGGTTTCCAGGAGCTCGGCTCTGGCAAGTAAAGCAACAGGGTTCCCGATCGCAAAGATTGCCGCAAAGCTTGCTATTGGCTATACGCTTGATGAAATCAGAAATGACATTACTAAAGTTACCCCGGCATCGTTTGAGCCTACAATAGATTATTGCGTGGTAAAAATTCCCAGGTTTACTTTTGAAAAATTTCCAGAGGCAAAAGATATGCTGGGCATATCAATGAAATCAGTCGGCGAGACAATGGCAATAGGAAGGACTTTCAAAGAGGCTTTGCAAAAAGGCCTGCGAGGCCTTGAAATAGGCCATATCGGCCTTGACAGCAAACAATCTTACAAAGAGATCCCTGATGAAAAAATAAAACAGAGACTGGAAGAGCCAAACGCCTCAAGAATCTTTTATGTTAAATATGCATTGCAAAAAGGATATAGCATAGAAGATCTTCACGGGCTTACAAAAATAGACCCATGGTTTCTTGAGAATATAAAAGATATTGTGGATTTAGAAAAAGAAATTGCCCACTATAAAAGAAGAACAAAAAAGAAAAACAATTTACCCGCAGGATTATTGCTCAAAGCAAAACAATATGGGTTTAGTGATGCCCAAATAGCTGAATTGACTGGTTCTAATGAATTAACAGTTCGTAATTATAGAAAGCGTCATTTTATAAAAGCTGTTTTCAGATTAGTTGATACATGCGCAGGAGAATTTGAAGCATACACGCCTTATTATTATTCTACTTATGAAACAAAAGATGAAGTCAGGCTTTCGAAAAAGAAAAAGATAATGATTTTAGGCGGCGGGCCAAACAGGATAGGCCAGGGCATAGAATTTGATTATTGCTGCTGCCATGCTTCATTCGCGTTAAAAGAGCTTGGATATGAAACAATAATGGTGAACTCTAATCCTGAAACAGTCTCAACAGATTATGATACGTCTGATAAATTATATTTTGAGCCTCTGACATTTGAAGATGTAATGAATATCATAGACAAAGAAAAGCCGGACGGTGTTATAGTGCAGTTCGGAGGCCAGACTCCGCTTAACCTGGCGAGACGTCTTGAAAAAGCAGGCGCGCCGATTATAGGCACAAGCGTTAAATCCATAGATATAGCAGAAGATAGAAAAAAGTTTTCCATGCTTTTGAAAAAACTGAAAATCTCTCAGCCTGAAAGCGGCTCTACCACCTCTACAAAGAAGGCTTTGAAGATTGCAAAAGCAATAGGTTTTCCTGTGCTTGTCAGGCCTTCATATGTTCTTGGCGGCAGGGCAATGAGGATAGTTTATGACGAAGGCTCAATGCTGGAATTCATAAAAGAGGCAAAAGAAGTTTCAGGAAAGCACCCTATTTTAATAGATAAATTTTTAGAAGATGCCATTGAAGTGGATGTGGACGCAATTTCAGACGGCGAAATCACTGTTATAGGCGGTATAATGGAACACATAGAAGAAGCAGGCATACATTCAGGCGATTCCGCATGCGTTCTGCCGCCTCACACATTAGGCGATGATATTATAGAGACTGTAAGAAAATATACGCATAGTATGTCAAAGGCATTAAAGGTCAAAGGATTAGTAAATGTGCAGTTTGCCATAAAGCAAAATACAGTATATGTGTTAGAAGTTAATCCAAGGGCATCCAGGACAGTGCCTTTTGTAAGCAAAGCAATAGGCGTGCCCCTTGCTAAAATTGCAGCCAAGGTTATGACAGGGAAGACATTGAAAGAACTTGGTTTTACTGAGGAGAAAAAGGTAAATCATATCTCTGTTAAAGAATCAGTTTTGCCTTTCTCAAGATTTTCAGGAGTTGATATACTCTTGGGGCCTGAAATGAAATCTACTGGCGAAGTTATGGGGATTGATACTTCGTTCGGTATGGCTTTTTATAAGTCACAGATCGCAGCAGGCCAGGCATTGCCGAAAAATGGCAAGGTATTTATAAGCGTTAAAAACCAGGATAAACGTAACATAATATTTATTGCTAAAAAACTCGAAGATATGGGTTTTGAAATCATAGCGACAAAAGGCACTTATAAAGCCCTTCGTTCAAATAATATAAAAGCCGAGTCAGTTGGTAAAATAGGAGAAGGCAGTTCTGCGATCTTAGATTATATTAAAAAAGGCGAGATAAAGCTTGTTATAAATACCCCTTCGGGTGAAAAAGGCCAATCTGATTCAAAACCTATCAGAAGCGCTGCAGTTATGCGCGGCATCCCTTGTATCACTACAATCTCAGGCGCCCAGGCAGCAGTAAACGGCATAGAAGCTACCCTAAAAAATGACTTCCAGGTAAAATCCTTGCAGGAATATCAACACCGCATAAATGTGGTTTAAACCCCACCTACGCGGCGGGGAATAGATCACACTACCAAAAAATACCAGAAAATGGTAGAATGAATTTGGAACGGCGAATGCCTTGCAAAAGGAAATCTGTTATGAAAAAAATAAATTATATTCTTTTATCTGTTATAACATTAATAATTATTTTTAGCGCCCAGGAGCTTTATGCTGTGGGGTTTGCAAGGGCCGGGTATGACGCAGCTGTCAGATATATTGAGAAGAAACAGCCTGATTTTGCGTTGATGGAATTTCGAAGCGTTACAAGAGATTTTCCAAAGAGCCTGCTTGCGCAGAAATCAATGTTTGCGATAGCAGAGTATTACTATGACAACAAGATGTATTATGACGCTGTCAAAGACTTCACAGGATATATTAAAAATTACCCTGATTCGAAAGCGAATGTCTTTGCAAAGGCGTATTTATTAAAAATAACAGAAGAGATCAATGACCCTACATGGGAAGAAAAAAAGATGTTTGATACTATAAAACAGGGCCTTTTTTTAGAACCGCTGTTCCTTATTTTTAGAGAGTATAAAGAGACCTCATATAAAAGTCCCTTCCAGAATGCTTTCAAAATAAGGTATTATATAGATAATATCGAGGTCTATAGAAATGGCAAGCTTTTCATCAAAATCACCCAGTAAATTTCTAGTCGCTCTATTTATCATATCTCTGATTATTGCCTCCTTTAATCTTCCCATGGTTTTCATGGGGCGGTTTCTGAAAATAAAAGATACCATAGAAAAAGAATCCGGAAAAATTTTAAATAAAAATGTCACTATAGATGAAATAGGATTTCTGCCTTACGGCAAGCTAACACTGAGCAGTATAAAAATAAAAGATAAGAAAAACCACGTGTCTTATATAGAAATAGAAAGGTTAGACGCAAGATTCAATATACTGCAGCTTTTGATGAATAAGAGTACGCTTAAAAATAATAAAGATATAAAATTTAAAGGGACAGCTATTTTTAAAAAACCTGGCTTTTTTGGCCAGGTAAACTACAAGCTGGACGCCGTAATCACACCTAGTGTCATATCGATAGGGGACATGGCGCTTGATTCTGACAAATTTGACATAGATATAAAAGGCAATGTAAATGATTACCTGAAAAATCCTGTCGCGGATTTAAATATCACATCAAAAGAAAT
>CAKKRB010000163.1:0-8665 GCA_919902485.1 Omnitrophica bacterium GWA2_41_15
TGGCAGATAATGGGATAAGAGGAAATGTGATAGGGGTTGCGTTTGATGGAACAGGTTTTGGGTCAGATGGAAACATATGGGGAGGGGAATTTTTTATTGGAAACATCATAGGATTAAACAGGATTGCGCATCTGAAATATATTGCAATGCCAGGAGGAGAAGCTTGCATCAGGGAACCATGGCGTATGGCATTCAGTTACTTGTATTCTGTATATGGAAAAAAAGGATTGCCCGGAATGACAGATAATAAAGATATATTGTCTCAGATGATTGACAAAAAGATAAACTCGCCTTTAACTTCAAGCGTGGGAAGATTATTTGATGGTGTTTCGTCGCTTATAGGCCTTTGCGAAGTTGCTGGATATGAAGGGGAAGCTGCAATCAGGTTAGAGAAAATTATTAAGGATGATGGGTTGACCCCGTACCACGAGCTTTGCTCGGGTACGGGGCATGGGGTGAAGGGTGAATATAGGTTTAAGTATGCTGGAGAAGGCGGGATGATAATAATAGAGTGGGAGTCTGTTATAAAAGGCATAGTTAAGGATTTAAAAAAAGGCATCAATAAGTCAGAGGTTTCATTAAAGTTTCATAATGCTATATGCAATATGATAAAAGAAACCTGTATCTTATTGAGAAAAAGGCATAAAATAAATAAAGTCTGCCTGAGCGGAGGGGTTTTTCAGAATAAATATATTTCCGGGCGCATCGGGTCTGTATTGGCAGAAAGTGGATTTAAGGCGTATCTGCATGATAGAATCCCTGCGCATGACGGCGGAATTGCATTAGGACAGGCAGTTTTAGCAGGAGCGTAGTATGTGTTTGGCTATACCTATGAAAATTTTGAAAATAGAGGGTGATAAGGCAATTGTATCCAGCTCAGGCGTGCACCGCAATATAGGTATCAGTTTTGTGAAAAACGTAAAGCCAGGGGACTATGTTATTGTGCACGCAGGTTTTGCAATAGAGAAATTAGACCCTGCGAAAGCTAAAGAAACATTAAAATTATTAGAAGAAATCCAATGAAATACATAGACGAATTCAGAAATATAAGGCTTGCAGATAAGATATCAGGGCTTATTCATGAAGAGGCAGAAGGCCTTAAGCCTGTGAAATTCATGGAGGTGTGCGGGACGCATACAATGGCAGTCGAGAGGTTTGGCATAAGGAAAACCCTGCCTGAAAATATACATCTTATTTCAGGCCCAGGATGCCCGGTATGCGTGACACCTAAAAACTATATTGATAAAGCAATAGCCCTGACAACACTTGAAGATGTTATTGTATTCAGTTTTGGCGACATGTTAAAGGTTCCGGGTTCAAATTCCAATCTTTTGAAACAAAAATCAAAGGTAAGGATGGTATACTCGGCTTTAGACGCAGTGGAGTTTGCTGAGAAAAATCCAGATAAAAGAATAGTATTCCTTGGCATAGGATTTGAGACAACAGCGCCTACTGTAGGAGCCAGCATAAAATACGCAAAAAAGAAAAGGCTGAAAAACTTTTTTGTATATTCAGGCCATAAGATAATGCCTCCTGCGATGAAACTATTGGCAAAAGACGAATTGATAAACATAAAAGGGTTTTTATGCCCTGCTCATGTAAGCGCGATTATAGGTTTAAAGCCTTATGCTGAAATAAGCAGGAAATACAATATTGCTTGCGTGATATCAGGTTTTGAGCCGCTTGATATATTGCAGTCTATTTTAATGCTTATAAGGCAGGTTAAATTTAAGAATCCAAAGGTTGAAAATCAGTATAACCGCGTAGTAAAGGCGTCAGGGAATAAAGAAGCGCTGCGTCTTATTGATGAGGTTTTTTCAGTAAAGGATTCTGAATGGAGGGGCATTGGAAATATACAAAAGAGCGGGCTGGGTTTAAGCAAAAGATATGCGGAGTTTGATGTTGAGAAAAATATAGAATTGCCGGAAGTGAAAACAAAAATTGATAAGGGCTGCATATGCGGCAGTGTACTAAAGGGCATAAAGATACCCACGGATTGCAGTTTATTTTCTAAAAAGTGCAATCCTGAAAATCCTCAAGGCGCATGCATGGTTTCAAGCGAGGGTACCTGCGCTGCATATTATAGGTACCCCGCACCACAAGGGTACGGGGCAGGCAGAAAATGAAAACCATAACTCTTTCACATGGAAGCGGCGGGAAATTAATGCATGACCTTGTAAAGGATTTGTTTCTGAAAAATCTGAATAATCCTTTTCTGGCTAAGCTTGGAGATGCCGCTGTTATAAAATTTAAAGGCCGGAAACTGGCTTATACTACTGACTCTTTTGTTGTTAAGCCTTTATTTTTTCCAGGAGGCGACATTGGAAAGCTTGCAATATGCGGAACAGTCAATGACCTGGCTGTTTCAGGCGCAATGCCTAAATATTTATCCTGCGGGATGATAGTAGAGGACGGATTCAGCTATGATGACCTTGAGAAAATAACACAGTCTCTAAAAGCCGCATGTAAATATGCAGGCGTTCATATAGTCACAGGAGATTTTAAGGTAGTTGAAAAAGGATCAGTAGATGGAATATTTATTAATACATCCGGAATGGGAGAGGTATTTGAAAATGCAGATATGGCTATCTCAAGAATAAGGCCGGGCGACAAGATCGTAATAAGCGGCACAATAGGAGACCATGCCAGCGCAATGCTTCTTGCAAGAGAAGAATTAAAATTCAAGGCCAGGATTTCAAGCGATTGCAGCCCTCTTAATAATCTCGTGTCTTCAATAATATGCAAGGATATAAAATTTATGAGAGATCCTACAAGAGGAGGCCTGGCTACTACATTGAATGAAATCAGCCTTACCTCAGGTTATAACATTGCTATAGAAGAGGCCAATATCCCTATAAAAAAATCAGTGCGGACTTTATGTGAAATACTGGGTTTTGATCCGTTATACATGGCTAATGAAGGAAAGCTAATCGCGATAGTTTCTCAAGATGCTGCAGCAAATGTGTTGTTAAAAATGAGAAGGCATGCTTTGGGCAAAGATGCCAGGATAATAGGCGAGGTTAAGAAAGAGAAAGATAAAAAAGTTTATCTAAAGACTCAGTCAGGCGGCTCAAGGATTTTGGATATGATGACAGGAGAACAACTTCCGAGGATTTGCTAATAAACCAATCCAGCTGCGTTATCCGGATGCGGTATCCGGATAACGCAGCTGGATAAGGGTTCAATGTAATTATGGCAAAGAGTAAAGGTTACCAAAAAAGATTTTACAGGGAATTGACAAAGGATAGCGATCTTATCGGGCAGGAGATTGTAGTAAAGGAGACAGACCTTTTTATTTTTGCGGAAAAAGATATCAGGGCTGTTGCGGAAAAGATTGTAAGAAAATACAGGGCTCAAATAGATGGGTATATAAAATACAGACCGGAATTCATGGCAAGCCTTGAACCGATAACACAGGATGATTCAACCCCGGATATTATAAAAGAGATGATTAGGACAACTGAACTGGCAGGCGTTGGCCCAATGGCAAGCGTTGCAGGGGCAGTTGCTGAGTTTGGCGGCAATGAACTTTTAGCGTATTCCAGGCAGATTATAATAGAAAACGGCGGGGATATATTTATAAAGTCCAGCAAAGAGCGCAGGGTTGCGATTTACGCGGGCAATTCTCCCCTGAGCAACAAGATCTCCATAATAGTAAAACCCGGAGATACGCCTATTGGTATTTGCACATCTTCCGGAACCGTGGGCCATTCTTTAAGCTTTGGAAAAGCAGACGCCTGTGTTATAATAGCTAAATCAGCGACTCTGGCAGATGCAGTTGCGACTGCTGCATGCAACAGGATAAAAGAGAAAAAAGATATTGCGCCCAGCCTTGAATTTGCGCTTTCTATACAGGGAGTCAAGGGAGCAGTGGCAATACTTGGAAAAGATTTAGGCAGCATAGGCGATATAGAGTTGGCTTAATAGGAGGTGGGTAAACATGGCTTCAAAAAAAATTGTATTAAAATTTCCGCACAGGCTTGTGGATCAGCCAATAGTATACAGGATGGTAAAGGATTTTGACGTGGAGTTTAATATATTAAAGGCATCAGTTACCCCTAGAGAAGAAGGGCTTATGGTGCTCGAGCTTAAAGGCGAGGAATCTAATCTTGAAAAGGCGTTGAAGTACGCAAAATCTATCGGCGTAACTGTCCAGCCGCTTTCAAAGGATATTAAAAGGGATGATTTGAAATGCACTCATTGCGGCGCATGCGTACCCATATGCCCTACAGAAGCGCTTGTTACAGATTCAGTTACGCGCAAGGTGCTTTTTTATAGTGATAAATGCATAGCCTGCGAACTCTGCATCAAGGCCTGCCCGCCAAGGGCAATGGAATTGCAGTTTTAGTATTGACATAAAGCCCTATTTGTGTATTATATAATATAATTAATTTGTTTTATCCTCCTGAAAGGACAACTTTGGACCTCTATTTTATAAACAAGCCAAACCTAGACAGGCTCGTAAAGTCTTTATCCAAGATATATAATATTTTTGCGCCTGTAAAATCAGGCAACAACAGGTTTTACAAAAAAGTTGGAGACGAAGGTTTAGAGGGCGCTACTATCGGAGAGATAAGGACAGTAGAGCCCATTAAGAGTTTTTATTTTCCTGCCAGGGCCAGAATAGCAGAATATTTTTCCAAAGAAAATTCTAATAAGAGCGAAAAGCCTTTTGCGATCATGGGAGCGAAATCCTGCGACCTGGTGTCTTTCAAGGTGATGGACTATGTCTATGCTCAAGAGCCTTTTCGCGATCCATTCTATATGTCAAAAAGAGAAAAGCACCTTATTATATCCAGCGACTGCACATGTTACGGAGAAACCTGTTTCTGCGTAGCAATAGGCATAATGCCGTATCCTGCAGAAGGTTTTGATATTAATCTTTCAGAGGTTGAGGGCGGATATGTGGCAGAATGCGATTCCTTAAAAGGAGAGCAGATTTTAAAGGAATATTTTAAATTATTCCAGGCAGCAGAACCCTATATTGGAAAAAGAGAGGCAAACAGGAAAAGGCTAAAAGAGGATTTACTGGGACATGTAAAAAAGAGCCGTATTCCTCAAAAAGATTCTATACAAAAAGCATTTAAAAGCAAATTTGATTCAGGCCTCTGGGAAGAAACAGCAAAGACGTGCGTTGAGTGCGGAGCTTGTAACATGATATGCCCTGCGTGCCACTGTTTTATTTTAATGGACCAGAAAAAAGACAATGGTTTTGAAAAGTTGAGGATGTGGGATTCTTGCCTTTTGATGCATTTCGCGAGAGTGGCAGGCGGCGCAAATCCTAGGAAGTTTCTGGGGCAGCGCTTGAGAAACCGCTTTGATAAGAAATTTAATTTTTTCCCTGATACAATAGGAAAATTCGGATGCACAGGCTGCGGCAGGTGTACAGAGGCCTGCCCTGGTAAAATAGACATACGCGAAGTGCTTAGCAAGCTCTAATGTTACAAAACGAGTCATACTCGTTTTGTAACATTGCGGGATAGGATGAATGCAAATGATAGAAAATCCGTATTTACCAATAAAGACAGAAGTGCTGGATGTGATAGAAGAGAGCTCTACGATAAAGACTTTCAGGCTTAAGCCGGAAAGTCTTTTACATTTTAAAGCAGGGCAGTTTATAGAAATGAGCATACCTGGCAAGGGAGAGGCTCCTTTTACGCCATCTTCTTCCCCGTATGAAAAAGATAAATTAGAGATTACAATAATGAAGGCAGGCAGAGTCACCGCCATGATTCATAATCTGAAAAAAAGCGACATAGTGGGGCTTAGAGGTCCTTATGGAAAAGAATACCCTCTTTCAGAATACGAAGGAAAGGAAATTTTACTTGTAGGCGGAGGAGTAGGGCTTGCGCCACTGAGGGCGTTATTTTTAGCGCTGACTCACGATATAGAAAAATATAAAAGCGTTTTATTCTGCTGCGGTTCAAGGACTCCTTCGGATATAATTTACAAAGACTGTGTTTTGGATAAATGGCAGAATCTGGATAAAAAAAGAGTTAAATTTAGAATTACGGTAGATAGAAAAGATGATAGCTGGAAAGGGAACGTAGGCCTGGTAACCACAACTCTTGATAAGTTAGAAATAAACCTTAAAAATAGTGTTTCAATAGTATGCGGGCCGCCGATAATGATGAAGTTTGCAACATTCAAGCTTCTGGAAGTAGGGTATAAACCAGAGCAGATTTATCTTTCAATGGAAAAGAATATGAGCTGTGGTATTGGAAAATGCGGGCATTGCAGGCTTGGGAATTTTTACGCCTGTAAAGACGGCCCGGTATTCAGATACGATAAAATAAGTTATATACATGAGATATGGGATTAGAGATGAAAAGGTTGTTTTTGGATCTGGAAAAATTGAATAAGTGCGAAGAAGTAACTGCAAAATGCAGTTATTATTACCATCCGAAGAATTCAGGCATAACGCGCTTAAGAGAAATCGGGCAATTTTTGTATATCTGCAGACATTGCACAGAAGCGCCCTGCGTAAACGCGTGCCCAAAGGAAGCTCTTGAGAGGCCGGAAGACGGCATAGTAAAACGCTTTACTATCAGATGTATTTCATGCAAATCATGCAGTCTTGCGTGCCCGTTCGGCACAATACCCCTGGATACGATACCTTATATAATATCACAATGTGATGCCTGTATAGATAGAAGCGAAAAAGAAGAGCCTGTTTGCGCAAAAACGTGTTCAACGCCTGGAGCAGTGAAATTTATAGACATAGAAGAATCTGAGAAAGATGACATATATTTAATCGGTAAGCATGTAGCGGTTCATGCTATGCCCTGGAAAAAGTATCATCCATGACAAAGCTTTTATTTAATTTTTTAATATTCCCTGGTTTTTTGTTTACAGTAGTTTTTGGCCTTGCGGCAAACTGGATAGACCGTAAGGTTACTGCCCGCATCCAATGGAGAGTTGGACCGCCGTGGTACCAGCCATTGATCGATCTTGTAAAGCTCAGCATAAAAGAGATAACGATTCCAAGAACTGCATCAAAGGAATTGTTTCTTCTGTCTCCTATGATAGGTTTGAGCGCTGCTACTCTTGTGTCTACGCTGGTATGGCTTCCAAATATAGACCGTGTTTCAACAGGTTTTTCAGGAGATATTATTGTAATTGTATATCTTCTGACATTGCCTGCGATAGCTGTTATACTGGGCGCTTCTGCGAGCGGGAATCCTCTGGCATCTCTCGGCGCTTCAAGAGAGATAAAAATGGTGATAGCGTATGAATTACCTTTTATTATTTCTTTAGTCGTGCCTGTTATTAAAAGTCACGGGGTATTAAAGTTGAGCGACATTATAAATTACCAGGCAGCACATGGCTCATTTGTCGCAAGTCTTTCAGGAATGATTGCGTTTATTGTTATGATATTCTGCATGCAGGCAAAGCTGGGCCTTGTGCCTTTTGACGCAAGCGAGGCAGAGACAGAGATAATGGGAGGCGTGCTCATAGAATATTCCGGCATGCTTTTAGCCATTTTTAAACTTACGAAGGCAATGTTAATGGTAGCCCTGCCGCTATTTCTCATAACATTATTCTGGCAGGGGTTTAATTTTTTAAGCATATGGAAGTATGTAATACTTTTAGTTATAATAATTTTAATAAGGAATACAAATCCGCGCGTAAGGATTGACCAGGCAGTTGGATTTTTCTGGGGCAAAATGACGCTCCTGGCAATTTTAGCGGTATTATTGGCGATAAAGGGGATGTAATGAGTTTAAGATTAAAGGCTTTAACAAAATCCATATGGGTTTATCACATGTCAACAGGAAGCTGTAATAACTGCGACATAGAAATCCTGGATATGCTGACCCCCAGATTTGATGTGGAGAGATTCGGCATAACACTTGTAGGAAGCATCAGGCATGCGGATGCGATACTTGTAACAGGTTCTTTAAATCTTAAAACAATACCGCGCATAAAGGCAATTTATGAACAGGCTCCAAAACCGTGCGTGGTCATAGCCATAGGCGTATGCGCCTGCGGCCAGGGGATGTTCAAGAACGGGCCTAATTGTCCGAATCCAGTTGATTCGGTTTTACCGGTGGATGTTTATATACCTGGATGTCCTCCAAAACCAGAGGCAATGATTGCCGGCGTTGTAAAATTGATCGAGAAACTTAAAGGCAAAAAATGAAAAGAGAAACGATAATAGAAAATATAAAGGTGCGATCGGGCAAAGATTTATTGGAATTTACCGATAAGTCCAAAAATAGGATTTATTTTACGATCAATAAAACTATACTAACGCAGATAGCGAAATATCTTTTTAACGAAGAAAAGGCCAGGTTTTCCACTGCATCCGGAGTGGATACAAGGAAGGCAGTCGAGATTTTATATCATTTTTCAATAGATGAGATAGGGCTTATTGTTACATTAAGGGTTATCCTTGATAAGCTTGATATAGATAAAGACAGCCTAAAGGCTGGGTTCCAGAAGGGTTTAGAAATAGACAGCCTAACGCCTCTTATGAAATGTGCAGAGTGGATAGAGATGGAGATGCATGAAATGCTAGGGGTAAATTTTAAAGGCCATCCGAATTTGAAGCACTTGCTTTTAAAAGACGACTGGCCGGAGGGGAATTATCCTTTAAGGAGAGATAATATATAAGAACTACCCCAACCGTGTAGTAACCTATCCAGCTGCGTGGGGGGGGGGG
>CAKKRB010000163.1:8675-10213 GCA_919902485.1 Omnitrophica bacterium GWA2_41_15
GTCGGCTGCCTACGGCAGCCGACGCAGCTGGATATACAGGCCACCTACGTGGTTTAAGCGAGATTAATTATATGGCACACAAAATAATACCCATAGGGCCGTATCACCCGCTGCAGGAAGAGCCTGAATTTTTTAAACTTCACGTTGACGGCGAAACTGTTGTGGATATTGATATTGAGCTTGGCTATAACCATAGGCTCATTGAAAAGATAGCTGAGTCTAAGAATTTTGACCAGGTCGCGTTTTTAGTTGAAAGGATCTGCGGCATATGTTCAACTTCGCATCCTTTTGCATATGTGAATGCCATAGATGATCTTATTGGTGTCCAGGCCCCTGAAAGAGCGCTTTATATACGCACGATCATAGGAGAACTAGAAAGGATTCACAGCCATTTTTTATGGCTTGGCCTCGCAGGACATTTTCTCGGCTATAATACAGTCTGGATGTGGGCGTGGAGGTACAGAGAACCAGTCCTGGATATATTCGAGCGCGTTGCAGGCAACAGGCAAAACTACGCGATGATGAAGCCTGGAGGTGTGCGCAGGGATATGTTTGAAGAGGATTTTTCATGGATAAAAAAGACATTAAAGGATTTAATCCCTAAGGTTGACATGTTTAAAGGCGCTGTTATGGACGACCCTGTTATCCATGCCAGGACAGAAGGCGTGGGTGTCTTGACAAGAGAAGACGTGCATCAGTATAGCGTGATAGGTCCTACGGCAAGGGCGTCCGGAGTGGCTAAAGACATCAGAAAAGACGATCCTTACGCGGCGTATGATAAAGTTGAATGGAAAGTGATTACTTATGAAGGCGGGGATGTATACAGCAAGGCCGTTGTCAGGATACTGGAGCTTTACGAATCTATAAATATAATACTCCAGTGCCTTGATAAAATGCCAAAAGGCCCCATAGATTCAGGCATAAAAGATATTCCTCCCGGAGAAGGTATCGGAAGGCATGAGGCGCCAAGGGGCGAGGTGATCCACTACGTAATGTCTGACGGAGGAAATAGCCCTTCCAGGCATAAGATTAGGGCCCCCAGCTATATGAACATAGCTTCAAATAAGAAAGCGGTTATAGGGGAAACTATTTCAGACGCAGCTATTATTCTGGCTGCAGTAGACCCGTGTTATTGCTGCACAGAGAGAATGGCAGTAGTGGATTATAAAACAGGCAAAAAATTAATGGATGGACAGGATTTGATAAGGCTTTCGCAGGAAAAAACAGAAAGATTGAGAGGGCGGCATAATATGCCGCCCCTACATTAATGTAGGGGCCGATTATTAATCGGCCCGAGAAAGAAATATGAAAACATTGTTAGAGCCGATATTAGTTTCGATTATCGCAGGATTATTTACCCTGTTTATACCTAACAGGTTCAGGAAAGTGGTAGAGTTTTTCAGCCTGATTACCTCTATATATTTATTTATCGCAGGAATAAAAATATTTTTTGCCGCGCCTCTTAATGCAGGATATTTATATATAGACAATCTATCCAGGTTTATAGTTCCTGCAATAGGGTTTTTCGGGGTTCTGGT
>CAKKRB010000164.1 GCA_919902485.1 Omnitrophica bacterium GWA2_41_15
GGCATTTTTTACCTGATGAAATATCTCTCTGTAATTCTAAAAGCAATGCGTGGCGTCTTTCTTTTTCCTCCAGGCTCACATCATCTTTAAATTTACCGGCCTTTGTAATAGGCCTGGGAGAATATTTGAAGATATAAGCAGCGTCAAACTGAAGCTCTTTAACTATATTTAAAGTATCGTTGAAGTCTTTTTGCGTCTCCCCTGGGAAACCTACTATAATATCACTGGAAACTTTTCCGTTTTTAACTATATCTTTAAAGTCCCTTACAAGTTTTTTATATTTCGCAACAGTATATCTTCGATTCATTCTCTTGAGGATCCTATCTGAACCAGACTGGATAGGCAGATGCAGGCCTTTAGATACAGACTTAAGATCTCTTATGGCCTTAAATAATTCTACGCTTGCATCCTTTGGATGGCTGGTGAGGAAAGCTACACTTATACCGCCGCTATGTCTATCTACACCGTAGGGCAGGTTTAAACCTGCCCTACGGTTGCAGTATTCAGATAATAATCTATCTATCTTTTTAAGAAGGCCTATAAAATCTATCTTTTCTTTCAAGCCCCTGCCGTATGAATTTACATTCTGGCCTAAAAGAGTAATTTCCTTCACCCCGCTTTTAACCAATTTTTTAATCTCATCCAGAATATCTTTTGAAGGCCTGCTCCTCTCACTGCCCCGCACATACGGCACAATGCAATATGAACAAAAATTATCACAGCCTTCCATTATCTTTACATAACAAGCTTCGCCAGTTTTTCTATCCCTGGAGAATTTAGGTATCTCTTTCGATTTGTATCCCTCCAGGTACATGATATGGCCTGCGCCATTTTGGATCTTTTCAATAATATCAGGGACTTTATCAAGGTCAGCCGGGCCGCATAAAAAATCTACGATTGGTAATTTTCTGAAAATCACATCCCTCTCGGCCTCTGCCATGCATCCTATGATACCTATAATAAGGCCTGGTTTTTTCAACTTTAATTTCTGCAGGTTACCTACCTTGCCGTATACCCTGTCCTCGGCATGCTTACGCACACTGCAGGTATTTAAAATAGCTATATCTGCAAATTCCAGCCTGTCACAAAAGACATAACCCCGCTCCAAGAGCAAATCCCTTAATCTGTCAGAGTCATGTTCGTTCATCTGACA
>CAKKRB010000165.1 GCA_919902485.1 Omnitrophica bacterium GWA2_41_15
GACTCATTTTGTGAATTAGGACAGGACAGAGAGATGTTTACAGGAATAATTGAAGAGATAGGTGTTGTAAGGGGGATAAGCAAGACAGGCGCAGGCGCTTTGTTAAAGATACAGGCTGTAAAGGCGCATTCTGACGCTAAGATAGGCGACAGTATTTGTGTAAACGGCTCCTGCCTCAGCGTAGTTGGGATTAGCGGCAATATTTTAAGCTTTGATGTAATGCCTGAGACGCTCAAAAGGACCACCCTGGCGAATATAAAAATTAATGATTCTGTGAATCTGGAAAGAAGCATGAAGGCTGATTCCAGGATAGGTGGGCATTTTCTTACAGGCCACGTGGATTACAAGGGCGATATTATTGATATGTCCAGAAAACAAGAAGGCATTGGCTTTAAAGTATCGCTTCCAAAAGAATATGTAGGTTTTGTTGTTGAAAAAGGCTCTGTGGGACTTGACGGTGTAAGCCTTACAGTGGCAGGTGTAACAAAAGAAGATTTTACAGTATATCTAATACCACATACGCTTAAAAACACCACATTCTACGCAAAGAAAAAAGGTGATTTTATAAATGTTGAAACAGACATAATAGGGAAATATGTAGCAAAGGATAAAGTCAAGGCGAGCGATTTTAAGGATATCCTTAAAGAATACGATTATATGTAATTAAATAATGCCACGCTACTTATTCGCTAAAATATTTTTTACATTTGCAATATTAATCATAATCCTTTCTGTAACGGCGTATTTTTTCGCTAAACCAGTCTTATTGTCAATAGCCAATAAAGAAATCCAGAAGATTTTCAAGGAAAGCTCTATTTCAGACTTTAGATTGACAAAAGATTTTATAGAATTCCATGGAATAGGAATTAGAGAAAAAGGATTTTATGATATAAAGATAGAGAAGGCAAGGATTTATTATAACGGCCGCTCTATATTTAAAAAGAAAATAGATAAAGCTGAAGCTATTAATTTGAATCTGGATTTGAATAAAGATGGCATAGAAATAAAAGCAATTGCATCTCTTCAATTAGATATCTCTTCCAGAATAATCGATTATATAAAACTTAATGTCTCTTCATGCAAGACTAATTTATTTGAGATAGAAGGCTTGATTTTAAATGCATCCAATGACCAGGACACAGGAGAATTTTATATAAAAGGAATTAAGTACAATAACTTAAAAGTAGCTGATGTTATAGGGAAAAGCGAATTAAAAGGCAAACTCCTGCGCATAAGCCCTTTATTAGTCAGTTTTCTCAAGGGCAATGTTAAGGGAGAATTTAATATTACACTGGATCAGGATATGGGTTATAATTTAAGCCTTAATACGCAGGGTATGGAGATAAAGAGATTTGTGGATGATATGAAGCTTAACGAGAAATTTGACATGACAGGCAG
>CAKKRB010000166.1 GCA_919902485.1 Omnitrophica bacterium GWA2_41_15
TAGAAGCGCTATCGAGTATAAAATTATCTATATAGGCGCTTTGTGGCAAGCCTGCGGAACATCTTAATAAAATCGAAGCCACATCTTTCCGTTTTGACAAGGCGCTATAAGTCTTATCAAGCGCGTCTATATATTGAGACATCATTGTTTCTGTCTCTAAGATATCTTTATTAGGATATTTAGCCTTAGATCCATATACATAGCTTGATTTCTCTGAAAGGTCAAGCTTTTTCTTGTGATTATGCAAGATTATCAGATTAGAAGTTACGTTATAACAAAAGTAGAAAATAGCCGCCTGGCACAGAAAAAGATATACAATCATCCCCAGGAAAAGCCATTTTCTCTTTTTTAGAGGCTGGATTCTATCTTTAATAAGGTTTAGCTTAAAAAATCCATTATTTTCCGCCCTTCTGAGCGCCAATCCTAAGCTGATGGTCATAATAGGGCCATATTTATCTATTTCTTCCCTGCTCATAGCATTTTTAGATGAAATCTCTTCCATGGGATTCCAAAATTCAATGGGCAATCTTAACGATTTTTTCAGTTTCAGCCTGACTATTTCACTGGAAGAAACAATGCCTGTAAAAATCAACTTTTCCACTGGTTTATAACCAAGTCTGAATTGATAATATCTTAAAACATCCTCTATATTTGCTATTAGGTCATCTAACCTTTCTTCCCATGGGCTGACTTGCGAATATAAGTTTTTTGGATAAATACATTGGCCACGAGAGAGGATATTAATATCTGCATTATGGCTGGAGAGATTTATCAAGCCTATAATCTTATCTTTATAATCGCTTTTTAATCTCAAGAACAAACTGCTAAGCGCCATAGAGCTTACATCCATGATAATAGGATACAGGCCTGCTATCTCCAAAATACGCAGGTTCTTATCTATAACCTCCCTGGGCACAACAACTAAAACACCTTCTTTTATTTTACCAGCTTCCTTACTATCGCTAACTACGCTATTCGGGTAAAGATGCCAGTCTAATGCCAGGTCTTGCTTTGGCCTTTGGAATATCTGCTCAGCCTCTAAAATAATCGTAGATTCTAATTCTTCATCTGAAAGATCAGTATATCTAAAATATTTCGTAATAAATGAAGCGCTGTCTATTGAAAAAGATACAGTGCGATTTCTGATTCTATATTTACGCCATAATTGCTTTATTAGGATAGCTGTGCCATAAGGAGTTAATGGGTTGGACAGATTCTCTATCCAACCCATCTTCTCCAGTCTCATATTACCGTTATCTCCAGTAGATACCCTGGTTGCTGTGATATAGTCTTCGCTTATATGAAGGCCAACAACTGCATTTTCCTGGAGAATCGAGAGAACCTTGCTAAGCATTAATAACCAGTCCTCGCAATAGTTCCGACTTCATTAATAGTTGTGGTGTTTGTTGTGGTATTCACATCGCCGGCCCTTGGAGTATAACCTGAAGGATCAACGCTCAAGCTCCAGGTGCATGTTACAGTAAAGGTGTTAGCAGCGAGAGCAGTTATGCTAAAGCACTCTTGGCTAAAAAAAGTACCGTCCAGATCTCCAGCTACGCCGGCTCTTGCCCTGAATCCAGGAACATTACCTGCTACTGCACCCGTAATAACGCCAACATTATAAGCGTTGTGCTCAGCAAGAACAGTCCTCATTGCAGCGCGAATTGTACCTAGCGCTGCCTCTGCCTCAGTTGCCCTTGCCCTTATAGTATTTCCCATTAATAAAGGTATAGCAACAGCTGCCAATATAGCAACTATCACAGCCACTACCATTAACTCAACCATTG
>CAKKRB010000167.1 GCA_919902485.1 Omnitrophica bacterium GWA2_41_15
GAGTAAAAGTAACCGGCCCCACAGTGCATTTCGTTACCGTAGATATGGACGCAGGCCCTGTAATAATGCAATCTCCCGTTAAGGTTACTGAGGACGATACTGAAGAATCGCTCGCACAAGCCATTCATGAGGAAGAGCATAAGATATACCCCAGGGCAATACAGTTGTTTGTGGAAGGTAAGTTAAAGATAGAAGGCAGAAAGGTCAGGATACTAAAGTAGTTTTTCTATTTTTAATTTATTTTTTCTAAATTTCTCCAGATCTTCTTTTGACAGATATACTTTTCTTTCGGCGTTAAGGCCGTTTATAAATTCAGCCCCTTTGTAATCCTCGAATGAGTAAAGATGCAGTACAGTCCCTGTCATTTTTAGTATCTCCGAAAAAATTCTTTTTTCGTCTTCAGGCAGGTTTTTATCGGAGCTGATATTGAATTTAAACCGGAAGACATTGTTTTCTATTCCACCAAGGCTCGACGCAACCTTAAATTTATTTTTTAATTTTTTATTCTCTTCAAATAATGATTTTATCCTTCTTGAAATCTGCTGTCCCAGGAACCACCCAATGTCCAGATCCTTTTTCGGAAAACCATCTATGCCTATAAGGTCTATGTCCTTATATTGCTCAAACGTGTCTTTAAGATTTCTCTGCCGTATTTCGTTATTTGAATAAAAATATTTTGACACGACTTCTTTAACAGGGCTTGCAAGTAAAGACAGGTCTACCAGGAACAGATATTCGTTTGTAAAACCAGGAGGAAATATTGCAGTGTAGGCTTCGAATCCTGGCGCGGCCTCATATTCTTCTTTTGTTTTAACGTAAAGAAGAGATTCACGGTCTGATATTTCTTTTGATTCCACTTCAGCTATCTCTATCTTCTGTGTGTTTTTTTTGCCTATCAGGTATATAGGATAAAATATAGATTTCACATTTTCCGCAAGGGACGCGTTCTGATTCAACGAGTTAAATAATTCCCGGATTTTTTGTTCGCCCGCTATCGAGGGATTAAACCTGAAATCCCTTAATATCCTCTGGAAGTATTCTCCGCGCGATATATCAAAGAGCCTGACCCTTACGACATCATAGACAAATCCTGTAAGTATGAATTCCGCGCCCGTAGTTTTTGTATCGCGGGCAGTAAGGATGTAAAATTTTAGAGGCTGGTCCGTGCTGGTTATGACCCTGTGGATCGACATTGCGACGTTTTCTATTTTTTTGCCGGCGTCCTGGTTTAATTTTAAATCAGGGTCTACCAGGCCTTCTACAGGGATGTATACGCCTAAAGTAGAGCCTGTTATTTTTGTTTTTACGTTTTCAAGCTTGTATTCGTCTTTGCAGAGTTTAAGGACGGAATCTTCTACTTTGCCTGTCGGGTAACTTGGTTTATTGCAGGAAGAGAGGACTATCGAAAGTAAAATTATTACAAGGAGCTTATATTTATTAAGACAAGGAGTCATTCAGGTTTCTTAAAGTTGTGGTTTTTTCCGTATTCCCTGAATATTGCTTCTATTTCGTCGTATTCCAGTTCTTCTTTTTCAAGCAGTTCTTTTACAAAACGCTCTACAATAACCCATTCTTTTTTAAGAAGGGCCTCAGCATCCTTGATGCAGCTCTGCATTATTTTATCTGTTTCAGCGTTAAGTTTTTCTTTTAATGATTCTGATAATAGGTCTTTGGGTATTACTGTGTAATCTCCCATATAACCCGCATCGCTCATTCCTACTCTCCATACCATATAGTTAGCTATCTGCATGGATTTTTGAAAATCAGAAGCAACCCCGGTGCTCGTAGTCCCGAATCTTATTTTTTCTGCGATATATCCGCTGAGACTTACTTTTATGTCAGCCAGGAGTTTTTCTTTATTGTGTGTATATAACTCTTCTCTGGGTTGAGAATGCACTACTCCTAATGATTCTTTGCGCGATATTATAGATGCCTTGAATACGTCATCGGTAGGGTGGAGTATGTACATGGTTACCAGATGCCCTGTTTCGTGGAACGCAACCATTTCTTTTTCTTCTTTTGTCATGTGTTTTCTGTGCTTTAGTCCCATGTCAATGCGTTCCATAGCTTCTGTCAGCTCTTTGTGCCCTATGCTTTCTTTTCTATATCTGGTTGCTATAAGGGCGGCTTCTTTTATCATATTTTCGATTTCAGCAGGCGATTTGTGCACTGCCTGCCTTGCAAGCCTGCCTATATCGACATCCTGATCATAGCTTACTTTTTTAAGGTAGTAATTAAATATTTTTTCTCTTTCTTCCAGGTTAGGCCTGTCTATATAGATTTTTCTGTCAAATCTTCCAGGCCTCAGGAGCGCTTCATCAAGGACGCCTTCTGCGGCATTTGTGGCGCCTATAATAATCACGTTGTAATCTTTTTCCTTAAGACCATCCATTTCTACAAGCAGCTGGTTCTGCGTGCTGTTGGTTTCCTGTCCTCCTCCCATAAAGCTGAAAGTTCTCTGCCTTCCTATGGCGTCTAATTCATCTATAAAAATAATACATGCGCCATTTCCATATGCCAGGGTTTGCGCTTTTTTAAATAATTTTCTTACGCGGGCAGCGCCTACGCCTACAAATATCTCAGTGAATTCGCTGCCTGACATGGATATGAAAGGTATGCCTGCTTCTGTGGCAATGGCTTTGGCAA
>CAKKRB010000168.1 GCA_919902485.1 Omnitrophica bacterium GWA2_41_15
GGATCGAACCTCCGGCCCGCGCTTTACGAAAGCGCTGCTCTACCAACTGAGCTACGCCAGCATAACAAGTTTTCATTATAACAACTTTTTCGTAATAGTCAATTTATTCGGGATCGGCAAATGGGAATGGGAATAGACATCGTACCCCCTCTCCCGAGAGCTTGAAAAAGATTAAAAGAATTAGCTTTGAGACCTTTTTAAATTTAAAAGAGCTTTTTAAGAAATTCAAGCAGCCTGGTGTAACAAAATCAAAGCGTTACCGCAAGGAACCGATAATAACAACTAACAAGCCCGCTGTTGTAATACAGAACTACGCAACGGGAATATACGAACCAAGCCGGATCAACGATGCCTTTAACAGCCTATTCTGGCAATGGCGCAGGGTTACTGAATGGCACCGCTATATTAACGATCCTTATGAGAATATAAGCGGACACATGACAACCTGATACAATACCCTTATCCTGACAAGATAAGGAGGTTTACATGTGTCCATACCCATGGTATCAAATTATGCGTATCAGTAAAGATAAAAAACAACAGCGATATCAAATAGTTGTCTACGCCAGAGAACATGGCGTAAAACCGACAGCAAAACTATATGCCACAGGCCCTAAAACAGTCCGCAAGTGGGTCAGGCGCTATGATCAAGGCGGCTATCAGGCTTTATCCGATATATCACGCAAGCCGCATCATTCGTCTAACAAAACATCTGCGGATACAATCAAAAAGATTATTAAATTTAAAGCTGAATATAAGCGCATTGGGGCTGAACAAATCAAGATACTTGAAAATGTAAAAGAATCAGCCAAAACTATGCGTAAGATATGGCGCCAAAACGGCGTATCCAGCCGCCAGCGCCGCAAAAAACACGTTACTAAACAGAACCTTCGCGAAATCAAAAAACAGTTCGCTTTATTTGAACGCGTTTGCGAAGATACTAAAGACCTTGATGATATCCCTGAATACTGGACGGCTATGATACGCAAAAAACTGCCTAAGGTCCAATACACATTCCGCGAAGTAAGCTGCGGAGTGCAATTCTTGGGTTTTGCCGATGAACGCTCGCTTACGAACTCTTGGTTATTCGCGAATTATGTCAATGAGCATCTAAAAAAGCATAACTTGATTGCCGAAGAAGGCATTCGCCAGACCGATAACGGAAGCGAATACTGCGGTAGCTGGTCAGCTAAAAATCCTTCCGCTTATACCCTGGCAATAGAATCTGCCAAACTTATCCATGGCACCATTCCACCCGGAGCCCACAGGTTCCAATCCGACGTGGAAACTGTCCACAATTTGATTGAAACCGAATTCTACGAGATTGAGAATTTTACAGATAGAATTAACTTTATGGAAAAAGCCAATACCTATCAGCTATTCTTCAATCTCGAAAGGCCGAATACTTACAAAGAGAATAAAAGCCCTTGGCAATTAGCCCACGAAAAACGTCATGATATTACCAAAGAGGCTCTTATGCTGCCTCCGGTTGATCTGGATGTATTACTTAACAAAAAACTTGATTGTTCTGTCTCAGGGGGGTACGATGTCTATTCCGCGCCCTAAAATTAATGAGCAGACAAGTTACGGAACTTTAATAAACTCCGTAACTTGTAGCGAAGCGTCTGCGAATTAACCCTTGACACTTACCTAAAAAATTTATTAAGGTAGGTGTCAAGGGTAAGTTCGGCCAGATAACTTAACTTCACTGTCGTTCGTTAAGTTATGGCCTCACTTAGGAGATTTTGAAGTCTTCTATATGTAAGGATGGGTTAGAGATAAGGTTGATTTTGGCCCTAAACTGGCGTTCAATAGAGCGCAGGCTCTCT
>CAKKRB010000169.1 GCA_919902485.1 Omnitrophica bacterium GWA2_41_15
GTGTCAGAGGTTTTTAACGAAGAAGAGATTGCAAAGCTGACAGGGAATATCGCAGTAGGCCACACCAGGTATTCCACAACAGGCTCTTCAAATATAAAAAACGCCCAGCCGTTTTTAGTGGAAACCCTGTCAGGTCATATAGCTGTTGCGCATAACGGTAACCTTACAAATGCCCTGACGCTCAGGAAAAAATTAGAGAAACAAGGCGCAATATTCCAATCCAGCATGGATAGCGAGATTGTCATCCACGCAATCGCCCATTCAAAGAAAAAAGATTTTAAAGAGAGGATACAGGACGGCATATCGCAGCTTGAAGGCGCATTTTCAATGGTGCTTCTTGTGGAAGACGGGATTATAGCAGTGAGAGATGAAAGAGGGTTCAGGCCTCTTTCTCTTGGCAAGCTTGACGGAGCGTATGTGGTTGCGTCTGAAACATGCGCATTTGATCTGGTACACGCAGAATATATCAGGGACATAGAGCCCGGCGAAATACTTTTTATTACAGAAAGAGGCATTAAGTCAGTATATATAGCAGACAAAAAGCCAAAATCTTCATTCTGTATATTTGAATACATATATTTCTCAAGGCCTGATTCAAATATATACGGCCACAATGTGCATCTTACGCGTAAAAGACAGGGCAGGGAACTTGCAAAAGAATCTCCATGCAAAGCAGACCTTGTAATAGCTATTCCTGATTCAGGGTCTTCTGCAGCTATTGGCTACTCTGAAGAGTCTGGCATCCCTCTTGATATGGGCATGGTAAGGAACCATTATATAGGCAGGACCTTTATCCAGCCAGCCCAGCACATAAGAGATCTGTCTGTAAGGGTGAAATTAAACCCTATAAAAGATGTTGTAAAAGGGAAAAGAATAGTTGTTATTGAAGATTCTATTGTGCGCGGCACTACTTCTAAAGCCAGGATCCGCACTTTAAGAGAGGCAGGTGCAAAAGAAATCCATATGAGAGTCAGCTGTCCGCCTCATATTTCCCCATGTTACTACGGCATAGATTTTCCAACAAAGGAAGAGCTGATAGGCTCTTCACACACAACAGAAGAGGTACGCAGGTTCATAGGCGTTGACAGCCTGGCATACCTTAGCCTCGAAAGCCTTTATAGAGCAATGCCTTTACCTAAGAACAAGTTCTGCGTATCATGTTTTACTGGCAAATACCCTGTTCTCCCTGAACATGGTATAGGCAAATTCCATTTAGAAAACCAGCTTTCTTTCCTGAATAAAATCTAACTTATTTATTGACTATATTAGAGATATATGATATACTTATTGTAAAGATTATAAAAGTATGATAGATAGCCTTGGGGAGGTAAAACCGGAGATTTTTATATAACCAGGTATTAACATTAAAGTTATGCCTGGTTTTTTATTTATATATGAAAAAACTAATAGCGATAGGTATAACTTTAATGTTTATTTTTGATAGCCCAGGGTATTGCCTGAGGGTGCCAACAGGCAACATCTCTAGATTAAGCGAGGCCATTAATCTGATAGAAAGATCAGATATAGTTATAGGCGATGATTTTAGCTATTTGAACAATGCTCAGCAGAAAAGACTGATAGCCCAAGCTAAGGTTGCTTCAGACCCACTTGATCAACGCCAGTTTGACGACTGGATGAAACGTTTAAAGCTTCTTAACAATGTTAATAATCGTAGAGCTAATATGCTTTATAGTAAGCTTCCAGGTTTATCAAAGGCAGTAACGGACTTGATTAATTTTTTGCAAACTCCTTTAGAAACGTTACGCTTTACATTTAATGGCGAATCCTATGAGTTTAAAATTCGGCAGATTTCTACTAATGAACCTTTTCAACCGGATACCGGCCTTACATTTAAGACATCTTTTGCCGATTGGGATCACAACAGCCGCGTATGCACTATATATGTTTATGATATGTCAGATATCCTTCATCAGGTTTTGCGCCAGGTTATATTTCCAAATCTAAACATTCCGAATAATCATAATCAGCACTATATGCTTGCATTTTTTGCTGAAGGTTTATTAGGCGGCATATTGGTAGATGATTCCAGAAAAGTAGTTATACCTCGAAACTACTTTCGAAGATTAAAAGAATTACCAGAAGCAAAAAAACAGGAATTAAGGCATAATTTATTTTTAATTAAAGAACGTATGCGCCAGTGTTTTTCTGGAGAAACAGATAATGAAAAGGCATGGTTGAGATACGGGCTTGACATGGCTTCTGCTGTGCATGGATATATTATTGCACAAGAACTAGGGCATAGAAATCGTTATACATTAACTAACCAGGAGGTCTATGATGAGGTTGTTCTGAATCCACTCGCACAATCCTATGTAGAGCGTTCATTTTACTCGTTTAAGGATTTTATGAACCAGATGCTCCATAATGAAAAGTGGGGTTATTATGGTAGCGGCCGTGTACGTTTTGGCTCAGACAAAGATTTTTCAACCTATCCTATGATATTGGCCCCATTTTTTGGGCATATGTTTGCCGAACACGCATTTAAAATTTGGCAAAGCATGCGTACATCAGGAATATTATTGCCTGATGATGTGTTTACAGTTGCGGAATTCGGAGGAGGAGAAGGAGATCTTGCGTATGATTTTTTGGCATATGTAAATGAACAGGTTAATCTGCATTCCGATGGCTGGGAAGATTTCGCTGACCAATTGAGATATACTATTTATGAGCTTAGTGGAGACTTGAGATTGCGTCAGCAGAATAAGAATATTGAATTTGGCAGTATGTTTCAGAGCATAGCAGGAGATGCGCGTGGTCATTTATCTGCAATCTCTGCGGATAGCCTAAAGGGGCTAATATTTTCTAATGAACTTACGGATGCTTTTGGTGTGCATAAAGTAGTGTTGACTCAGACAGGTAAAGCTGAAGTCGCATTTACTGTTCCTAGGGCTACTCTAGAATTTATAGAAGAATTAAGGCATAAAAATGGTTCCTATGCAGTGCTTGATATAATCGATGAACAAGACCGGTTGGCCAGAGAGGAATTTGGCTTAATAGAGCCAGAGGTCAGGTATTTTACTAAGAAAAGTTTTGAAGTAGTTATGGATTTTTTATCTGGTTTATCTGAGGATGATTTTAAGCGGCTGTCAGGCCTATTGCGATTCGAAGAAACTTATATCCCAGCGAATTTAGTTAAAGAAGCAGCAGATTTTATAAATGAAAATATTGAAGAGTATAGCATTGGATTAGCTCAAACGAGACAGGATTTAGTAGTCTATATAAATCCTGATTCGAATCGGTTTATCGAAGGTGTTGGCAGTGCCCTAAAAGCTGGATATGTGATAACAGTAGATTATGGGGATAGCACTATTGGGTTAACAGAGGCAATTAGAGCAGGAGTTCCATTATTTGGTATGTATGGTCCTAACAAGGATAGCTGGTTTCCGCATGTATATCCATACTCACAGATTAGTTGTATGGATATGACAGCCGATAATGACTTTACTGCTATGGCAAGGGCTGGTGAAAGAGTCAGATTAAGGCTGAGACATTTTGGTCCACAGGGTGATTTGGAATCAGATATACCCATATCTTTAGATGTTCCGATAGATCAATTTAGAAATAGAGAACAATTTAGATCTATTAGAGAGGACATAGAAGATTTTAGATCAGGGGTCGACCGTTTTAAAGTACTTGTCCAGGAGAAAGAAGGTAGTGATAATACAGCACAGCCGGGTTATGTATTTTCTAGCCATAAGCCACAAACTTTATTTATAGATCAATCTGTTTTATCTCCGGAAGTTCGGATTCGCGCAGAAACACTCAAGAGAGCACTTTCTGCAGATCTTAATGATGTTTCTAATCTGGTTAATATAGAAGAATCTGTAAGAAAAAATACAGGAGTTGAAAATAGTTTATAATCCAGGCCTGTAGTCTTGCACGGATTTCGCCT
>CAKKRB010000170.1 GCA_919902485.1 Omnitrophica bacterium GWA2_41_15
TTTAAGTCTCTATAAAAATTTTCATGGCCGCCTACAGCTATAAACATAACTGCTTTTCTGTGGGAATCCATCTGGTAAGCTAATAATATCTCCTGGTCAAATAGCTTGAATTTATATACCCTTATACCTTTCAAGTCGCCTGTTTTTTCTTCGCCTATAAAAGGGTTAACCGCTATTTCATCTTCTGCTTCATTTAACTTTTCTCTAAAGAGAAAAGGGAATTTCTTCTTGGTATGATTATACCCAGGATAGGCTTTCTGTTTGTAAGGCTGGCTAAGATTCAACTATTATCCTTTCCAAACCGGCTCAGGCTTTCCTGATGCAAGCGACTCTTTAATATCTCTAATAAATTGCGGATGCATCTCATCCTTTATCTTTGCCCATTCCTCAAGAGCTACGTTAATCTGATTGCTAAAACTGCGCCTTTCCTCTTTAGCAGTAGTTTTCAGTATCTCTTTCAACCCATGGTCTATTCTAAAAGTTACGTTATCTTTTTTAACAGCCATTTTTCACACCCCCTTTAATCTTTCTTTCTTAATTAAAGTATACCATAAAAGCAAGTAAATGCAAGTAAAAAAATTATATTTACTTACTTTGCAATAATATTGCCGCCTTTTTCAATCTTGCTCATATACCCTTCGAACTTCTTACTTACTATGCCTTCCGGCATAATAAATTGAGGATATAAATAACCTGCAGAATCATATTCGAATATATACCAGCTACAATATCGTCTGACATGATACCCATGCTGCCCTTTAATTTTTCAAGGTTTGAGATGGGCATTGGCTTTACTATGTCGAAAAATCTGAATAATAAAAATCCTGCAACCACATACCCCATAGTAAGAGGTAAACAATATAAACTGATAAGCATCCCGGCAAATTCATCAATAACTATTTCACCAGGATCTTTTTCTCCGAACATCTTTTCTACCCTGCCCGATGTTATAAACCCAAGTATAATTACTATTAAAATAACCGCGGCCATTATTATGGCGCTTTTGTATATAAAAGAATACAGGATAATTGCTGCCAAACTCCCTAATGTGCCAGGCGCTACTGGAAGATATCCTACATAAAAAATACTTGCTATCATTTTATATATACGGTCTCTCATTTCTCACCCATAAAAATATCTTTATTCCTGATCATATAGGAAATGCCGGATGTAAGCGTCATAGCAACAGTTGTAATCATTAATAAATACAAGGCTGTTTCAAAATTTTCCATATGCCTGAAACTGAACTTTAGCTCTCTTATTATTAAAAAGATAAGTATTGCTATGACAGCTACCATTTGAGAAACTGTTTTATGTTTACCGCGTGATTCAGCAGCCATGACTTTCCTTTGCGAAAGCGCTAATATCCTTATTCCTGTAATCACAAACTCCCTTGCGATAATAACTATTACCATCCACGCTGGTATTATGCCAAGCTGGACAAAAGCCAGGAACGCGCCAAGTATCAATATCTTGTCCGCGATAGGATCCATGAGCTTTCCAAAGGATGTGATGCTGTTTGTCTTTCTGGCAACATATCCGTCATAATAATCTGTAATGCAGGCAGCCATAAATAATGCCAAGGCCATAAACTTGGCGCTAGGGCCTTTTATAAATAAAAATAATATAAAAATCCCCGCTAAAACTATCCTTGAAATTGTAAGTTTATT
>CAKKRB010000171.1 GCA_919902485.1 Omnitrophica bacterium GWA2_41_15
TCCTGGGTAGAGGTGCTGATTTTTCTTAATTTATTGCCTATTTTTATCACAGGGAATATTATGAGAGGGAATATAAAAACTGTTATCAGTATAAGCCACCAGGATATTGAAAAATAAACCTTTATCCATATTAAAATCACTATATAAATCAAAAGCTGGATCGGCTGCCACAAAAGGTCTGTAAGGCCTTCTGTAATGGAATTCACTATAATACCCACGTCAAAGGTAACCCTTGAAACAAGCTCCCCTGTTTTAACGCTTGAATAAAACTCATTTGATAAACCAAGCAGCTTTTCGTATATGGCCTGCCTTACGTCTTTCAGCACTGCCTGGCCCAGCTGGTTCATAAAACATGTCTGAAAGAATAAAAACGCCTCTTTTATGAAAAATAAAAGCGACACAATAATAACCACAAAGTTCAATAGCGCAGCCTTTGGGATACTGTTTATTTTATCTATGATATGAAGTAGAATGCCTGGCGCATGCTGGGCCCCTGGCAGGGCTATAGACTTGCCTGTCAGAATATTATCCACAACAGGTATTATCATGCCTAAAGACACGCCTCCCAGGCCTGAGGTCAAGACCATGCATATGAGCGCAAGCGCCATAATCCACAAATGCGGCTTAACAAATTTTAAAAATCGTATATATTCTTTCATTAGTCGTTTATTTTATCACTCTGATTGACTTTTAGCAAGGTATTTGCTACCATGATACTTATGAAAAAAATAAGGGTTGGCGTAGTTGGACTTGGCTGTTTGGGCTCCATACATGCTAAAATATATTCCACATTAGAAAATACAGAGTTGGCAGGCATATGCGACATTGATGAAAACATAACCAGGGCTATTGCTGGATCGCTTAAAACAAACTGGTGCGCTGATTATAAGAAATTATTGGACAATAAGTTAGATGCTGTAAGCATAGTAACTCCTACTATACTGCATTATGAAATCGCGAAATTTTTCCTGCAAAACAAAGTCCACGTCCTGATAGAAAAACCTATCACAAAAACCCTAAAAGAAGCGAATGATTTAATAAAAATCGCTCAAAAAAATAAGCTTATTATCCAGGTCGGCCATGTAGAGCGTTTTAATTCCGCAATCCAGGCCATAGAAAAACTTTCGAATAAGCCGAAATTTATTGAAGTTCATCGTTTAGGGCCCTTTGTTCCAAGGGTAAAAGACGTAGGCGTGGTCCTGGATCTCATGATTCATGATATTGATATAGTGCTTGGACTTACAAAATCAAAGGTCAAAAACATAGATGCCCTTGGCATGAAAATCCTCACAAACCATGAGGATATTGCAAACGCAAGGATCCGCTTTAAAAACGGCACTGTTTGCGACCTTACAGCCAGCCGCGTAACAAGCGACAGCATGCGTAAAATAAGAATATTTCAGGATGACTGCTATATTTCCATAGACTACATGGCCCAGGAAGCGCTTATCTATAAAAAAATAAACAACCAGATAGTTTCAGAAAAAATAGATATCCAAAAAGAAGCGCCCCTTCAAAAGGAACTTGCCTCTTTCATAGACTGCGTTGCTCATAATAAAAGGCCTGTTGTTTCAGGCAAAGAAGCATACGAGGCATTAAAGGTCGCGCTGAAAATATTAAAGAAAATTACGTAGGGGCGGGTTTAAAACCCGCCCCTACGAATATCTGATGAAAAAAATAAAATTAATGATACTCGCCGGCGAAACCTCTGGCGACCTCCAGGCTAGTAATCTAATAAAATCCCTCAAGCAAATCAATCCTCATATAGAAATCTTCGGCATGGGAGGCAAAAAAATGCAGGCTGAAGGCGCAGAAATAATACATGACATCACAGACCTTGCTGTTGTAGGATTTTTTGAAGTCCTGAAACACCTTGTCACATTTAAAAAAATATTCAACGATTTAGAAAACCTGCTTGAAACAAGAAAACCTGATGCTGTAATCCTCGTAGACTATCCTGGTTTTAATCTGCGTTTCGCAAAAAAAGCCAAAGAAAAAAATATCCCTGTCATCTACTACATAAGCCCTCAGATATGGGCGTGGGGAGAAAACAGGATCCACGAGATTAAAAAATGCGT
>CAKKRB010000172.1 GCA_919902485.1 Omnitrophica bacterium GWA2_41_15
TACCAGCGTCTATATGCGCTATAACTCCTATGTTTCTCAATTTTTCTAAAGGTATATCTCTTATCATTGACTTTTTACTTATCTTTTGCGCTTCCGTACCCATCCTTCACCCCAACATTTTTACCATCTATAATGCGCAAATGCCTTGTTTGCTTCTGCCATCTTGTGCATGTCTTCGCGTTTCTTCATGGCAGAACCCTGGCCTTTGTACGCTTCCATTATTTCCTCTGCAAGCTTTTCATACATGGGCTTGCCTTTTTTCTGGCGCGCAAAATCCCGTATCCACCTCATTGCTATTGCCACGCCCCTGTCGCTCTTGACCTCTATCGGAATCTGATAAGTAGCGCCTCCGACCCTTCTTGGCTTTACTTCCAATAAAGGCCTGGAATTATCAAACGCTTTCTGTAAAACCTCTATGGAATTTTTGTTGCCTGTTTTTTCAGAAACTATATCCATAGCGTTGTATACTATGCGCTCTGCCGTAGACTTCTTGCCTTTTTCCATAATCATGTTGACAAATTTCGTAACAACCTTGCTAGTGTATTTAGGATCAGGTAATACATCTCTTCTTTCAGCTCTTCGTCTTCTCATTTAATCTCCAAATTTTGTGAAACAAAATTTGATCCCGAGCCCCGATTTATCGGGGCGAGGGACCTTTATTTCGGTCTCTTCGCCCCGTATTTCGAGCGGCTCTTTTTTCTATTTTGAACACCTGCTGTATCAAGGGTTCCTCTGACAATATGATACCTTACTCCGGGCAGATCTTTTACCTTACCGCCTCTTACAAGGACAATTGAATGCTCCTGCAGATTATGGCCCTCTCCCGGTATGTAGGATGTAACTTCCACTCCGTTCGTCAACCTCACCCTTGCTACTTTTCTTAAAGCAGAGTTAGGTTTTTTGGGCGTCTGGGTCTTTACCTGCAGGCAAACCCCTCTTTTCTGCGGGCAGGCTCTTAATGCAGGTGACTTTGTCTTCTTTTTCTTTTCAATCCTGCCGAATCTTATTAACTGGCTTATAGTTGGCATATATTAATCCTTCTTCTCCTCTTTTTCTTTAACTCCACTCTTAAGTTCCAACACCTCTTTTACCATATCTATATTAGCATGAGCTTTAAATCCTGTGCCTGCAGGAATAAGGTGCCCCATAATAACATTCTCTTTTAACCCTCTGAGATCATCTATTTTTCCACTTGCAGCTGCGTCTGCCAGGACACGGGTTGTCTCCTGAAAGCTGGCTGCTGATATGAAACTCTCTGTGCTGAGGGAAGCCTTTGTTATACCAAGAAGTATGGGAGTCGCGCTGGCCGGTTTGCCTTTTTCTTTCGCTGTCTTTTCATTTTCTTTCTGGAAGATGTGCTTATCAATCTGCATGCCTGATAAAAACTCTGTGTCGCCAGGGTCTTCTACTTTAACTTTCTTGAGCATCTGTTTCACTATTATCTCTATATGCTTATCGTTTATTCTTACGCCCTGCAGCCTGTAAACTTCCTGGACCTCATTTACAAGGTATTCCTGAAGCCTTTTTTCTCCGCTCACCTTTAAAATATCCTGAGGATTTATAGGGCCATCTACCAGCTGATCGCCTGTCTTGACCCTGTCACCCTTATATACATTTAAGTGCTTGCCGTGAGGTATTATATATTCGCGCTTCATGCCTGAAGCTGATTTAACAATAATCCTTCTCTGGCTTTTCTTGGATGTCGCGAATTCTACTATGCCGTCTA
>CAKKRB010000173.1 GCA_919902485.1 Omnitrophica bacterium GWA2_41_15
GCCCTGGCCACAGGATATATCTCTGCTATGCCAACTCCGCCGCCTACTAATATAACATTGCCGTATTTTTTTATCTGTGTAGGATGGCCTAAGGGGCCTACCATTGAATAAACAGAATCGCCCTTTTCAAGACTGCCTAATAATTTTGTAGAAAGCCCTGCTTCCTGAACAATAATTGTTACAATACCTTTTGCTGGATCAGCTTTTACTACGGTAAGCGGTATCCTCTCTCCAATTTCCTTTACCATCAAAACAACAAACTGTCCTGCCTGAGCCTTTCTGGCGATATCCGGAGAATGGATATCAATCTTTACAATACGTATGCCCTGGCTATCAGCTATAATCTCTTTATTCAATATCTTCATCTTCTGATCTTTCTTTTAAATTTGGTCTAGTAATTTTAAATTATAGTAGCCCAGGGTTTTTACCCTGGCTTTGGATTTAGAGACTAGGGAATCGTGGAATTTCTTCATGAATTCATCGTGGTGGTTTCTGGTTTTCCATTTATACCCTGAAACATACTGATTCTTAACATCTGCTCTCTTCATGGTACAGTAACTAATAAAACCTTTGGAGTGTTTTTTCGCATACTTTGCCCACATAATGCTGTCTTTACGGTAATCCCGCACCTGCCCTGGCTTTATCTCAAATAACACAGCGTGTATAAACATTTGATTATTATAACATAGGAAGGGAGGTTTGGCCCATTAAATATTTATCAATGCAATATGCGGATCGCCGGCCTTCTGAGATTGCCCAAACAATAAGGGATTGACCGCGCCTCATATCCCCTGCTGAAAATACGCCTTTAACAGAAGTCATGTAATTACCGTCTGTCTTGACATTGCCGGCCGAATCAAATTCTGCGCCTAATTTTTCAAGAAGGCCGGGATGTTCCGGATGGATAAAGCCTATCGCAAGAATTACCAAATCAACCTCTATCTCGAATTCGCTGCAGGGAATCTCTTTCATCACAGGGCAGGATTTTTCATCTTTCTGGAGATCTGCCTTTACACATAATATTTTTTTAACAAAACCACTTTCGCCTATAAATTTCTTTGTGAGAATAGCCCAATGCCTTTCTCCTCCTTCTTCATGGCTTGAAGAAGACTTAAAAATCATAGGGTATTTAGGCCATGGCTGGTCATTGGGTCTACATTCAGGCGGCTTTGGCAAAACCTCTATTTGGACAACGCTTTTTGCGCCTTGCCTGTGAGCTGTGCCAACGCAGTCTGCGCCTGTGTCTCCTCCGCCTATAACAAGCACATTTTTGCCTTTTGCATCTATTGAACCGCCCCCACCTGTAGGGGAGGGTTTGAAACCATCCCCTACACGGCGATTAGATTGGGTCAAATAATCCATTGCAAAATATATGCCTTTTAAATCCCTGCCTTCTATTTTTAAATCCCTTGGCTCGCGGCTGCCGCCTGTCAGGCACATTGCGTCAAAATCCTTCTGTAGGGAACAGGTATGCCTGTTCCCTACATTTATTCCTGTTTTGAATATTATGCCTTCTTTTTCTAAAATCTTGAGTCTGCGCTCTATAATCTTTTTATCAATCTTAAAATCAGGTATGCCGTATCTTAATATGCCGCCAACCTTATCGTCTTTTTCAAAAACCGTAACTTTATGGCCTACTTTATTAAGCTGGTCAGCCGCTGCCAGGCCTGCTGGGCCAGAACCAATGACAGCAATCTTTTTTCCAGTTCTTTTTGCGGGAAGTTTTGCCTTAATCAAACCTTGTTTAAAACCATGTTCTATAATTGCCAGCTCGTTTTCGCGTATTGTTACAGGATCTTCATTTATTCCAAGCACGCATGCATATTCGCATGGGCCAGGGCACAACCTCCCTGTAAACTCCGGAAAATTATTTGTAGCGCATAATAATTCCAAAGCTTTTTCCCACTGGCCATGGAATATAAGATCATTCCATTCAGGAATATAGTTTCCTGCAGGGCATCCCCAATGACAGAAAGGCGTGCCGCAATCCATACAGCGAGAGGCCTGTTCTTTTGAATCAGTATCCGGCCTTAAGACCATAACCTCTTCATAATCCTTGACTCTGTCACATACAGGCCTGTATTGAGATTTTTGCCTTTTAATTTTTAGAAAACCCTTCGGATCAGCCATGATTCATTCCTATCCATCAAACGATTCCGTTAAATCCAACTTTTTAGTTATCTTCTTATTTTCTAGTATACGCTTGTATTCTATCGGCATAACCTTAATAAATTTCCTAATCTCTTTATTAAAATCTGCCAAAATTTTTTCCGCGACAGAGCTTTCAGTATATTTCCTGTGGTTAGAAACAAGCACATGAATAAGCGATTTGTCATCCTGGGTCAATGCTTCAAGTTCCACCATATCCATATTGCACTTTTTATTGAAATCTCCGTCAATATCATATATATAAGCTGCTCCGCCTGACATGCCTGCTCCAAAATTACGGCCTGTTTTCCCAAGAATAACAACAGCCCCGCCTGTCATGTATTCACAGCCATGGTCCCCGACACCTTCTACAACAGCATTTAAACCTGAATTACGGATACAGAACCTCTCGCCCGCAAGGCCTCTTATATATGCCTCGCCTGTTATTGCGCCGTAAAAAGCAGTATTCCCGATTATAATATTTTCCTCTGAATTGTAAGTTACTTTCCTGTCAGGATAAATAATAATCTTCCCGCCTGAAATACCTTTCCCCACATAGTCATTTGCCATGCCTTCAAGTTCAAATGTAATGCCTTTTGCTAAAAATGCGCCGAAGCTCTGGCCGCTAACTCCTTTAAACTTGCAACGTATAGTATCTTCGCCAAGACCCTGCTCTCCATAAAGCCTGCATAATTCTCCGCTCAGCATAGCTCCCGTAGCCCTGTCAGTATTTCTAATAGAAAGTTCTATCTTTGCGGTATTTTTATACATTCGCGGCCGTTCAGTATTCCGCCCAAGAAGCTCCGGGCTTCCCCTCGACTTCGCTCGGGATGGTTCGAGGTGTGGTGAGCTTGTCGAACCAAAGCCCGGGTGGGCTCCATTTTCCAGGGCATCTTTTGAAAGTTCAATAAGTTTTCTGTCAAGAATCTTTCCAATGCCGTGGTCCTGAGAAATTGTGCAATGCGTGCTGACATCTTTTGAAACACTGGGCTTATACAGTATCTTTGAAAAATCAATGGCCTTTGCCTTCCATGGAAGAATATCCCTATTAACCTCCAGAAAATCTGTCCTCCCTACCATATCATCAAGGGTTTTCACCCCAAGGTTTGCCATAATTTCTCTTAATTCCTGTGCTACAAAATAAAAATAATTTATAACATACTCCGGTTTTCCTGAAAATTTCCTTAAAAGCATCTCATCCTGAGTAGCTATGCCTACAGAACAATTGTTAAGGTGGCAATGCCTCAGCATGACACACCCCAGAATAATCAATGCCGCTGTGCAAAAACCAAACTCCTCTGCCCCTAAAAGGGCTGCTATCGCAACATCTCTTCCTGTTCTAATCTGCCCATCTGTCTGAATCCTTACCCTGGACCGTAAATCATTCAAAACAAGGGTCTGGTGAGTTTCTGATAACCCTAGCTCCCACGGAAGCCCGGCGTGTTTAATAGAGCTTAAAGGAGAAGCCCCTGTGCCGCCGTCTCCGCCTGAAATCAATATCATGTCAGCGTGCCCCTTTGCCACTCCCGCAGCAATAGTCCCAACACCTACTTCAGACACAAGCTTCACACTTATCCTTGCCTTTGGATTCACATTTTTTAAATCAAATATCAATTGCGCCAGGTCTTCTATCGAATAGATATCATGATGCGGAGGAGGAGAGATTAATGTAACCCCTTCTGTAGTATAACGGGTTGCCGCTATTATAGCGCTTACTTTATGGCCTGGAAGCTGTCCTCCTTCTCCTGGCTTTGCGCCTTGCGCAATCTTTATCTGTAATTCATCAGCGTTTACAAGGTAATTTGTGGTAACGCCGAATCTGCCTGAAGCAACTTGTTTTATAGCGCTCCTTCTGGATGTCCCGTCCACGAGCGGGGTAAACCTGGCAGGATCCTCTCCGCCTTCTCCTGTATTAGATTTACCTCCAAGCTGGTTCATTGCAATCGCAAGGGTTTCGTGAGCGCCCCTTCCGATTGAACCAAAACTCATTGCGCCTGTTGCAAAACGCTTTACGATATTTTTTACAGGCTCAACTTCATCAATAGAAACCGCTTTTGAAGATTTGAATTTAAGAAGGCTCCTAAGAGTTGTAGGATTTTCAAACTGATTATTAATAAGCTGAGAAAATTTCTTATATTTTCTATAGTCATTTTTCCTCACGGAATCCTGGAGGCTGGCTATTGATTCAGGGTTCCATAGATGAAATTCTCCGTCCTTTCTCCATTGATATAGCCCGCCGGTATTTAAAACTACCGGCTCTATGATTCTGTCGGAATACGCATCTGTGTGCTTCTTCAGTGTTTCTTCTTTTATTACATTAAAATCAGCTCCGCCTATCCTTGAAACAGTTCCTGTAAAACACTTTTCTATAACCTCGCCGCTTAATCCAAGCGCCTCAAATATCTGAGCGCCTCTATAACTCTGGAGAGTGGATATGCCCATCTTTGAAAGTATCTTTAATATGCCTTCTTCGAGCGCGTGTATATAATTATGAACTGCTTTTTCAAAATTAATATTTAACTTATTTTCTTCGATGATATGGCCTATTGCTTCGTAAATCAAATAAGGATTAACGCAGTCTGCGCCATAGCCAAAGAGAAGCGCAAAATGATGAACTTCCCTCGGCTCTCCACTTTCCACAATTATGCCTATCTGCGTCCTGATGGATTTTTCTATAAGATGATGATGCACTGCCCCAGCAGCCAAAAGAGCCGGCAGGCTGGAATATTTTTTATTTACTCCTCTGTCACTCAATATAATAAACGTATACCCGTCTTTTATGGCTGAAACAGCTTCCTTACAAACCCTGTCAATTGCCTTTAAAAACTCCCCCCTCACCCTTCCCTCTCCCCCAATGGGGGAGAGGGTCAGGGTGAGGGGGAAAAGCATGGATATGGTTTTTGTTTTAAAACTGTTCTCCTTTATAGCGCGTATCTTTTCCAGCTCTTCATTTGTAAGAATCGGCTGTTTTACTCTGAGTTTATGGCAATGCTCAGGAGTCTCATCAAGAAGATTTTTTGCAGGGCCAATGTAACTTTCAAGGCTCATTACTATTTTTTCTCTTATAGGGTCAATGGCAGGGTTGGTAACCTGCGCAAACAACTGTTTGAAATATGCATAAAGAAGCTGCGGCCTTTTTGAAAGTATAGCGTGAGGCGTATCATTACCCATTGAACCAACAGGCTCCTTGCCTATTTCCAGCATTGGCTGGATAATAATCTTTAAATCCTCTCTCGTATACCCGAAAGCCTTTAATTGAGTCAAAACATCTGCATCTTCCTTTCTCCTTGAGCCTTGCCTGTCCCGAGCGAAGCCGAGGGAAGCCTTGAGCCTTGAGCCAATTTCATCCAGCTCCACCATGTTCTCTTTAATCCACTTTCCATATGGATTAGCGTTAGAGATTTCATCTTTAATTTCGTTGTCATTAATAATACGGCCCTTTTCAGTATCTATAAAAAATATCTTTCCTGGCTCCAGCCTTCCTGAAATAAGTATGTCTTCTGGTTTTATATCCAGAACTCCCATTTCCGAAGCCATTACAACAGAATCATCTTTAGTAACAATATAGCGGGCCGGCCTCAAGCCATTTCTGTCAAGCACAGCTCCTGTATTCTTGCCGTCAGTAAACGCGATTGCCGCAGGCCCATCCCACGGCTCAATTAAGCATGCGTGATACTTATAAAAATCCTTTAATTTTTTGCCTATTAAATTATTATGCTCCCATGCGCCAGGTATAAGCATCATCATTGAATGCGCCAGGCTCCTTCCTGATAAAAGAAGAAGCTCAAACATATTATCAATTGCCATTGAATCGCTTCCGCCAGGCACAACTACAGGCTTAAGGCTTTCTATATCTTTACCAAAAAGCCTGCTCTTTAATAATCCTTCTCTTGCCTTCATCCAGTTTATATTACCCCTGAGGGTGTTTATTTCTCCATTATGGGCAAGAAATCTGAATGGCTGGCTCAGATCCCAGGTTGGGAATGTATTTGTGCTGTAGCGGGAGTGAACAAGACATATAGCGCTCTCAAGGCTTTCATCCACGAGATCATGGAAAAACCTTTCAAGCTGGTTCGGCATTAAAAGGCCTTTGTAAGAAAAAGTTCTGGAAGATATGTTTGTAATATAAAAATAGGCTTTCTGTTTAAGGCCTGAGCTGAATATTGAATTCTCAATCTGTTTTCTTATTACATATAATTTTCTTTCAAAACCAAGAAAATTCGAAGAATTTTCTTGATCCTGAGGATCTCCTTTGCCTTTGCCAATAAAAACTTGCTCTATGCCAGGCTGAGTGGCTCTTGCTGTCCTGCCTATCGCAGAACTGTCCACAGGTATTTCGCGCCAGCCAAGAAGAATCTGGCCATTATCCTGAATAACTTTTTCAAAAATATCTTTGCAGTATTTTATCTCATTCGTATCCGTTGGCAAAAAAATAATTCCTGTCCCGTATTCGCCTGCTTCCGGAAGGCTGATTTTACGCTCAGCGCAAACCTTCTTAAAAAAATTATGAGGTATCTGTATAAGTATGCCTGCCCCATCCCCTGTTTCAGGGTCTGCTCCTGTAGCGCCTCTATGAGAAAGCCTGTTCAAAACTTCAAGGCCCTGTTTAATAATAAGATTGGATTTTCTGCCTTTTACATTACAAACAAACCCTACACCGCATGAATCATGCTCAAATGCAGGATCGTATAATCCCTGTTTTTTTGGAAAATGATTGTATTTTGCCATATTATTACCGTAGAGTACGGTTTGAAACCGTCCTCTACGATTTGAACCTTTCTACATTTATGTTTAATTTCTTTATCTTTGCGCGTATTGTGTTGCGGTTAATACCGAGCAGTTTTGCCGCTGTAATCTGGTTCCCAGACGTGTATTCCAAGGCCTTTTCGATAAGAGCCCTTTCCATATCGCCTATGACAGCGTGGTATATCTCGCCTTTTTTAATTGTTATAAATAAATTATCTACGTCCATTTTATCACTGCCTAATTTTTATGCAATACCAAACCGAAAATACCCGCTCCAGCTGCGGTATCCGGATACCGCAGCTGGAGCGGGTTGGGGTGGTTAAATTTTAAATATCAAAGTACAGATAAAATTCATACGGATGCGGCCTCATCCTGACAGGATCTATCTCTCTTTTACGCTTATATTCAAGCCAAATATCTATTACATCTTTTGTGAATACGCCGCCTTTTAAGAGATAATCATGGTCTGCTTCCAGTGCATCTATTGCCCGGCGTAAAGATGAAGGAACTGTGGCTATCTTGCTCATCTCCTCTTCGCTCAATTCGAATAGATCCGTATCCATAGGCTCGCCCGGATCGATCTTATTCTTTATGCCGTCCAGGCCTGCCATAAGCATGGCGCTGAAAGCAAGGTATGCGTTGCAGGACGGATCAGGCGGCCTGAATTCTATCCTCTTGGATTTCGGATTATCCGTATACATAGGAATTCTTATAGCTGCGGAGCGGTTTCTTGCGGAATAAACAAGGTTCACGGGAGCCTCATACCCTGGGACCAGCCTCTTATAGGAATTTGTCGTAGGCGCGCAGAAAGCCATTAAACTATTCGCGTGTTTTAGAAGCCCTCCTATGTAATACTTTGCGGTCTGGCTTAAAAGCGCGTAACCGTTTTTGTCAAAGAAAAGATTTTTCCCGTCTTTCCACAAACTCTGATGGCAATGCATGCCTGAGCCGTTATCTGCAAAAAGAGGCTTTGGCATGAACGTAGCTACCATGCCATTTTGCTTGGCCATATTTTTAATGATATATTTGTAAAGCAGGAGATCGTCTGCCATTTTGGTCAAGCTATTGTACTTTATATCAATTTCGCACTGTCCAGCAGTAGCAACTTCATGATGATGCACCTCTATATTGATGCCGGCTTCTATCATTTTGAGTATAATCCTGCTCCTAAGATCCTGCATAGAATCATGGGGAGGCACAGGAAAATATCCTTCTTTAAAACGTATCTTATAGCCTAAATTAGGATTTTCATCGCGGCCTGTATTCCAGTCTGCCTCATCGGAATCGATAAAGTAGTAACCCGAGTTTTCAGTCTGGTCAAACCGGATGCTATTAAAGATAAAAAACTCCGCTTCCGGGCCGAAATAAACTGTATCAGCAATGCCAGAATCCTTAAGGTATTTTTCAGCCTTTTTTGCGATATATCTGGGATCTCTGCTATATGCCTTACGAGTCAATGGGTCATAAATATCGCATATCATACTCAAGGTAGGAACTTCGCATACAGGGTCAATAACAGCTGTAGAAGGATCGGGTATCATTATCATGTCTGATTCCTGAATCTTCTGAAAACCCCTTATTGAAGAGCCATCAAAACCTATGCCGTCCACCCATATTGAACGGGTAAGGTCTGGCATGTCCTTTAATTCCGTGGCAGGTATTGAAAAATGCTGCCACAGCCCTGGCATGTCATTGAATTTCAAATCAATGATCTTAATGCCCTTTTCTTTGATTAAGCTCATTACATCCCTGGCTGCTTTTTCATTGAAAGAGCCGTTTACAAGCGGGTTTTTTGTTTTTACCTCGATTGCGGATATTGTTTTCTTTGCGCTTGATTTTGCCATTCGAATCTCCTTTGTCAAATAAAAAGCGTTCAACCTGGTCAATCTCCATGACCATCTTGAACGCCAATGTTCAACACTACTATGTGCTTAAAACTTGTGCTTTAGTCTCTTATATACTATAAGTAAAAAACCGGTTATCCTGGTAACTTATTTTTCCTCTTATCCAGCCGACGCAGCTGGATTTCTCCAGCTGCGTCGGCTGGATTAAACTCATCAGCCTATTGCCACTGACCCGCTCTCCTCTGTCCTAATCCTGACACATTCCTTTAAATCCAGGATAAAGATCTTGCCGTCTCCTGTCTCGCCTGTCTTCGCGCCTTTAATAATGGCCTGTATAACGGGCTCTACATCCTTGTCATCAACTGCAATCTCAAGCTGGATCTTTTTGAGCAGATTCCCCCTTTCCCTTGTTCCTTTATATTTTTCGCTGAAACCTTTCTGCCTGCCATGTCCTAAAACATCAAGGACAGTCACAAGGTTTACGCCTATGCTATATAGCCCCTGCTTGACTTCAACTAATTTACTGGGCTGAATGACAGCAATTATAAGCTTCACTTTG
>CAKKRB010000174.1 GCA_919902485.1 Omnitrophica bacterium GWA2_41_15
GAGTCCAGCCTGAATATCCATATAAGGATCAGGAACATTCCTATCCAGAAAAGCACATTTTTATTTATCTTGTTTCCGCCCTTATTTTCCATTTTCATATTTCTCCTATATTAGATAGATATAATATCACAGTTTGCTGAAATAAATCAACTTTTTATTAATTTTAAAATGTACTATCTGAATAAACAGGTAACATATATCATAATAGCCAGCCCTGGCAGGCCTTCGAAAAGACACTTGGACGCCCCAGCGTGGCGTCCTTCGTTCCGCGCCGATTCTCGTCCCTCGACAGGCTCGGGACTAAAAACCCTGAGCCCTTCGACTTTGCTCAGGATGGTTCAAGGTGGTGAGCCTGTTGAACCACTTGTCGAAGGGTCGCTCGTCCTGCAAGCAGGCTGGGGCCTGAGGCACATTTGAAAGGTTTTGGAGCTAGTATTATTTAATACTAGGCGCACAAGGATTTACGGCGAGAGTTTTTATACCGTCAAGACTACCTTCGGTATAAAAACCGAGCCGTAAACCGTAGTGCGCCCCAAAAGCATTTCTGTGCCGAACGGCCCCAGCCTGCTTGCAGGACACCATGCCCGCTCGAATCGGCGAGACTTTTCTCAGACCTGCCAGGGCTGACAAGAGCCTATAGTGTTACCTAACATTGAAAGTATTACATTATCAACTTTAAGATAAGATTTGTTCTGTCTTTTGTGATGCTTATTCCTGCTGGCAAGTCTACTATTGAATTTACAGGCCTGTTATCAATCAGCTCTTCTATTTCTTTCCAGTGCTGATACGTAAGCCTCCTGAGATCGCCTTTGAGTTCTTCCAATGCAGTTCTTAAAATTCTTTTTCTCACTGCCTCTGGCTGTTTTTTAAATTTTTTCAAGTCTATATAAATCTCGCTGTGCTTGATTTTTGACACGCTATTGAATTTTCTCTTTGCATATTTAGCTAAAAATTCATTCTCTATCTGGAGATTTTCAGCCATATTGGCCAGGACTTCTTTGATATTGGCATTGAACTCTTTTTCCAAAAACGGGATCAGCTCCAGCCTGACTTTATTTCTTGTAAAAATAGTCTTTTCATTCGAGGAATCCTTCCTGAATTTTAAACCAGAACCTGAAATAAATTCCTCTACCTCTTTTCTGGAAATTTCAATGAGCGGTCTTATGATCAGAAACCCCTGCATTTCTTTCACAGGGCTTATGCCACCAAGGCCTTTCATGCCAGCCCCTCTTATCAGCCTCATAAGTACTGTCTCTGCCTGATCATCCCTTGTGTGGCCTACAGTTATTTTTTTTATCCCTCTTTCTTTTGCCGCGGCCTTGAAAAAATTATATCTTTCAAACCTGGCAGCCTCTTCAGGAGAAATACCTTTTTCCTCAGCAATCTTAGGCACATCTATCTCTTCAAAAACTATTTCAAGCCCATATTTTTTCGCAAGTTCCTGGCAGAAAATCCTATCAGCCTTTGATTCTTCGCCTCTGAATTTATGATCAAGATGCGCAACTAATATATTCAAAGAATATTCTTTTTTCAGGCTATGCAGAACATGCAGGAGCGTTACTGAATCAGGCCCGCCTGAAACGCCAACAAGAACCCTGTCGCCTTTCTGGAACATGTTATATTTTTTGATGGTGGAGATGATTTTGTGGAGAAGCATGGTAGATTATGGCCCCGCACCAGTCGCTAAGGATTATTTCTATGTTATAGTTTTCGCTCCGGTGCAGGGCTCATGAACCACTTATACACGGGGCGTGCCATGAACCCGAACGAAAACTATATCTACCACTCATTCTTAGTGAGTGGTTCATGGTAGCGGCGAGTGGATTTGAACCACTGACACGCCGGGTATGAGCCGACTGCTCTGCCAGGCTGAGCTACGCCGCCGAATTTTGTGAAACAAAATTCGATCTTGAGCCTGCGTAAAGAAATGCGAGCAAAGCGAGCATTTTAGCAGGCGAAAGACCTGAATTTTTACTTCAACACCTCATTCAAACTCCCTGTCCTGTATCCTTCTAGATCCAGCGCAATATACTTAAACCCGAGTTGCTTTAAGCGTCCTGTTATTTTATCACAAAATTTTTTGCTAACAAACTTTTTTATATCTTCTTTTTCCACTTCTATTCTGGCAATGTTACTATGACAACGAACCCTTACCTGAGACATCCCTTGCCTTTTTATAAAATCTTCAGCTGCCTCTATTTTTCTCAATGCCCCCTTGTTTATCTCTTCACCATACGGAAACCTGGAAGCCAGACATGCCATTGAAGGCAAACCAGATGTTTTCAGCTTTAATTTTCTGGAGAATTTCCTTATATCGTCTTTTGAAAAATCTGCCTCTATAAGGGGGCTTCTGACTCTAAATTCTTTTTTTGCCTTACTGCCGGGCCTGTAATCTTTTATATCATCAGTATTTGACGCATCTAAAACATAGCTAAAGCCATTTTCTTCTTTAATCCTGTTTAATCTCTTAAACAGCTCTTTTTTGCAGTAATAACATCTGTTTACAGGATTTTTTGTAAAATTTTTATCTTTTAGCTCGTTTGTATGAATTATTTTATGTCTTACGCCCAAATCTTTTGCAAATCTCTTTGCCTGCCTGAGTTCAGTTCTGGTATAAGTCTCTGACACAGCTGTTACAGCCAGAACATTCTCTTCTGGCAAAGCGTCTTTCGCAGCTTTAAGCAAAAAACTGCTATCCACCCCGCCTGAAAACGCCACCACTACCCTGCCCATCCCTGTTAAAGCCTTCTTTAATTTCTCTAATTTACCCAAACTATCACCCCTCTATTTTCGTTATTTCACAAAACGAGTCATACTCGTTTTGTGAAATAACGCGATCGATCCAGCCGCCGCCTGCCACGTATTCGCCATCATAAAAAACAGCTGCCTGGCCAGGCGTTATTGCATTCTGCGGCTCTTTAAAACTTACCTCTACTTTGTTAGCTCCTATATCCTTTACAAAAGCCGGCGATTTCCTGTGATTATATCTTATTTTTACTTCTAATTCCGCTGTTTTCCTGATATCCTTAATAAGCCAGTTTACATTCTTTGCAAGAAATTTTTTCCCTTTAACACTGCCTGATTCCCCGACTACAATAACATTGTCTTTTGGCCGTATCTCTGTAACGTATAAAGGATTTTTCGCAGCTATGCCGAGTCCCCTGCGTTGGCCTATTGTAAAATTCCAGTAACCTAAATGCTGGCTAAGTATCTTGCCGGACGTATCCAGTATATTGCCTGTTTTAGGCTTTATATTTCTATACCTTTTTATAAAACCAGAATAATCATCGTCAGGCACAAAGCATATTTCCTGGCTGTCTGGCTTATCATATACATCTAACCCCAATCCCTTTGCCTTATCCCTGACGGCATCTTTCTTAAGCCCGCCTATGGGCAGCAGGGTCTTTTTTAACTGGCTGTTTTTCAGGCAAAACAAGACATACGACTGGTCCTTTGACTTATCAGCAGCTTCCCTTAACCTGCAAAAACCATTTCTTTCTATCCTTGCATAATGGCCTGTTGCTATAAACCCACATCCAAGACTTTCTGCTTTTTTAAGCAGGCTCCCGAATTTTATCTTCTCGTTGCAGACTATGCACGGATTAGGTGTTCTGGCTGAAAGATACTCATCTGCAAAATAATCTATTACATTCTTTTTAAAATCCGCCTCGAGATTGAAAACATAATGCCTTATGCCAAGATTTTTACAAACTTTTCTGGCATCCTCTATATCTTTCAATGAACAGCACGACTTTTCTTTTTCCTGGCCGCATAATTCCTTGGGCCAGATTTTCATGGTAGCGCCTATCACTTCACAATTCTCTTCTTTTAAAATAGCCGCGGCCACTGAACTATCCACCCCGCCGCTCATTGCAACCAAAACTCGCTGTCTATGCATATATCAAACCCCTAAACATTTAAATCCTCGGCTATTAATCTTAAGCCTTTAAGAGTAAGGTCAGGGTCTATCCTGTCAGCGGTCTCGCAATAAGGCCCTATAAGTTTGGAAAAACCCCCTGTAACTATAACCTTTGCATTTCTGCAGTATCTTTTTTTCAGTTTGCAGACTATGCCGTCGCATAAACTGCTAAAGCCATATATAATACCTGCCCGCATGCTTTCTTTTGTCTCTTTGCCCAATATACCTTTCGGCTTTTTTATAGTAATCATAGGAAGAAGCGCTGTTTTTTCTGACAAAGCCCATAAAGAAATCCCAGGGCCTGGCGCTATGACCCCGCCGATATACTGCATCCTCTGGTTTACAATGTCTATTGTTATAGCTGTGCCGAAATCTACAATAATACATTCTCCGCCATATAGTTCATACGCAGCCCTCGCATTCACAAGCCTGTCAGGCCCGACCTGCCCGGGATTATTGTAGAGATTCTTGACCCCGCTGTCCAGATCTCTGCCTACAACTGCGCTTTTTTTACCTGTAATATCTTTAATCGCATTTTCAACTTTTTTCAGCGCCTGAGGCACAACACTGGTTATAATTACAGAATCTATATCCTTAAGATAACGGTTTAAATTCTTGGCATATTCCATGTTCAAATTTTTGGAATACATAGGTATCCTGAAGGTCTTCTTTAAAATCCTACCTTTAAAAATACCGTTATGAATGCTTGTATTGCCGATGTCAATTGTCAATAGCATGTTTTTACTGCCTTTGAATTTTGCAGGTTGCTGAAAGCAACCTGCAAAATTGGTTAAGGAATTAGTGTATTATTTGTTAGTTACCGCAACATAGTTACATCCCCTGCAAGAACCCTTTCATTAAGGCCGGAATCCATCCTTAAAATAAGCGCGCCCTCTTTGTCAACGTCCACAGCGTAGCCTTCTATTTTTGCATCATGATACGATACCTGGACTCTGGTGCCCAGAAAATTTGAAAGTTCTTTGTACTCTCTTATAATCTCGCCTATGCGGCCGGCTTTAAACAGCCTGTAATACTTATCCAGATTTCTGAAAATACTCCTGGCCATATCAAGCCTGGATACCTCCTTGCCCGATTCTTCCAGAATAGAGGTCGCGCCTTTTGGCAAAGCATCCTTGCTCGTATTTATATTAATGCCTATACCTATTATAACAAAGTTAATCTTATCTGTCTCAGCATTCATTTCAGTCAATATGCCGCATATCTTCTGATTATTTATCAGAACGTCATTGGGCCATTTGATAAACGCGTTTAAATCTGTCATCTCCCTGACAGTTTTCGCAACGCTCAAAGCTGAAAAAAGCGTAATACTGGATACTTCCCTGGGAAGAATGTCAGGCCTTAATATTACAGAAAAATATGCCCCCTTGGATTTCGGAGAAATCCATTTCCTGGACATCCTGCCCCTGCCGGCAGTCTGAGATTCTGCTATTACTATAGAACCCTGCTTTTCTCCGTGCATGGCAAGGACACACGCAATATCATTCGTAGAGGCTGTCTGCTCGTAAGAATATATTTTTCTCCCTATAATCTCTGTTTTAAGCTGGTATTTTAACTCAATTTCAGTCAAACGGTCAGGTATAGAAATAAGCCTGTAACCCAGATGCGGAAAAGCCTCAATCTCATAACCTTCTGACCTGAGGTTTTCAATATGCTTCCACAAAGCTGCCCTGGAAATATCCAGTTCCTGGCTAAGCTCCTCGCCCGAAACATAGCCTTCTTCATGTTTTTTAAAATAATTAAGTATCTTCTCGTCTAACATTATTTTTCAATTCCTTTACCTTATCTCTGAGTTCGGCTGCGCGTTCAAACTGAAGATTCCTCGCGCATAGCTCCATCTCTCTTTCAAGCTCGGCGATAAGCATTGCTTTCTCATAATCTTCTTCGCTCTGCCCGGCAGTTTCAATAACAATTTCTTCAGCTTTTTTAAAAGACTCTATGCCTTCTCTTATGGCCTTTTCAATAGACCTGGGAGTAATGCTGTTTTCCCTGTTAAATTCCATCTGCTTTTTTCTGCGCCTCGACATCTGCCCGATCGCCCTTTTCATGGAATTCGTTATTGTGTCCGCATACATTATAACGCGTCCGTCTACATTGCGCGCCGCCCTGCCGGAAACCTGAATCAAGGAAGTCTCTGACCTTAAAAAACCTTCTTTGTCCGCATCCAGGATCGCCACCAAAGACACTTCAGGCAGGTCCAGTCCTTCCCTTAATAAATTTATGCCCACAAGGCAGTCAAATTTCTGCATCCTCAAATCTCTCAATATCTCCGCCCTTTCAATTGTGCCTATTTCCGAATGCATATACCTGACCCTGAGTTTCAATTCCTTGAGATAGCTTGTCAGGTCTTCGGACATCCTCTTGGTCAAAGTAGTTACCAGGACTCTCTGCCCTTTTGAGACTATTTCTTTTATATTTTCAATAAGGTCCTGCATCTGATTTTCAGTCGGTTTTACTGTTATCTCTGGATCTAAAAGGCCTGTAGGCCTTATAACCTGTTCAACAATCTGCTGTGATTTCTGGATTTCAAAATCTGACGGCGTAGCTGAAACAAAAACCATATCGCTGGCAATATTCATGAACTCTTCAAAATTAAGAGGCCTGTTATCCAGGGCTGAAGGAAGCCTGAACCCGTAATCAACAAGAGTCTGCTTGCGCGAACGGTCTCCGTTATACATGCCTCTCACCTGCGGCATTGTCACATGCGATTCGTCTATCACTGTTAAAAAATCATCCGGAAAATAATCCAGAAGGCAGTAAGGCCTCGAACCAGGGGCCCTGGCGCTCAGATGCCTTGAATAGTTTTCTATTCCGTTGCAAAACCCCATCTCCTGAAGCATCTCAATATCGTAACGTGTCCTGGACTGAAGCCTCTGGGCCTCCAGCAATTTATTCTGCGCCTTTAATTCCTTAAGCCTTTCTTCAAGCTCCAGCTCTATTGATTTGATAGCAGCCTCTATCCTGTCTTGTGTGGTGACAAAATGCTTTGCCGGATATATCGCTATTTTTTCAATAAAATCAGCCAGGGTAACTCCGCTGACAGGATTCATTTCCGATATCTTTTCTACCTCATCTCCAAAAAATACTATTCTGAAAAATGTCTCTTTGTACGCCGGAAAAATATCTATCGTATCCCCTCTGACCCTGAAGCATCCTCGTTTAAAATCAAAATCATTCCTGGCATAATGTATATTCACAAGATGCGACAGCAGATCGTTTCTTTTTACTGTTTCTCCTTTTTTTAAAAATAATAATAAATCTTCGTAATCTTCAGGGGAGCCTAAGCCGTAGATGCACGATACGCTCGCCACTATAATGACATCGCGCCTGGACATCAATGAACTTGTGGCAGAAAGCCTGAGCCTGTCTATATTGTCATTTATAGAGGCGTCTTTTTCAATATAAATATCTGCCTGCGGCACATACGCCTCTGGCTGGTAATAATCATAGTAGCTGACAAAATATTCCACTGCGTTATGCGGAAAAAATTCTCTGAATTCGCTGTATAACTGCGCCGCCAGCGTCTTATTATGGGATATCACAAGCGCAGGCCTCTGGACATTAGCAATGACATTCGCCATGGTAAAAGTCTTGCCGCTGCCGGTAACTCCCAGAAGCGTCTGGTATTTCAGATTTTTCTGCAAGCCTTCTGTAAGCTTATCTATAGCTTGTCTTTGATCCCCGCACGGCTTAAATGGCCTGACTAATTCAAATTTTGGCATAAGCTATTAAGCGTAATAGGCCTCTGGCAGGCCTAAAGAAAAGCCTCATCAAGCGTTAATTCACAAATCAAGTCATACTCGTTTTGTGAATTAACGGCTTTTTCAAATCTCTAATGAAAAGTCAATCGAAGGAGCTGAATGGGTAAGCCTGCCTATTGAAATTCTATCAACCCCTGTTTTAG
>CAKKRB010000175.1 GCA_919902485.1 Omnitrophica bacterium GWA2_41_15
TTATTACTGATGTGTGCTTATGCGGGTATACTGACCATGGGCATTGCGGTATTGTCAGAAAGATAAAGCCAAATGAATTTATCGTTGACAATGATGAGACATTAAAGATATTAGCTAAAATCGCTCTATCGCACGCTGAGGCAGGAGCAGATTTTGTAGCTCCATCAGCGATGATGGATGGGCAGGTTAGAGTGATAAGAGACGCTTTGGATAATAATGGGTTCAGTAATACTGGAATATTAGCTTATTCTGCCAAATACGCTTCAAATTTTTATTGGCCTTTTCGGGAAGCCCTGGGGTCTAGTCCTCAATTCGGTGACCGTAAAACCTATCAGATGGATTACAGGAATTCCGATGAAGCGTTAAGAGAAATAGAACAGGATATTAATGAAGGCGCGGATATTGTTATGGTTAAGCCGGCGTTGTCTTATCTGGATATTATTTATCGGGCAAAACAGAAATTTAACGTGCCTTTAGCTGCCTATAATGTCAGCGGAGAGTATTCTTTGGTAAAGTCAGCGGCAAAAGAGGGTTTAGTCGATGAGAAAAATATTATTTTAGAGATACTTACCAGCATAAAAAGGGCGGGTGCAGGTTTGATTATTACCTATCATGCAAAAGAGGTTGCAAAGTGGTTAAAGATTTAAACCAACGTTTATTTAACGGTGCAAAAAGATATATCGCAGGCGGCGTAAACAGCCCTGTACGTTCTTTTAAGGCAGTGGAAGGGGTCCCTATTTTCATCAAGTCAGGCAAAGGCTCGAAAATTTTCAGTGAAGACGGTAGAGAATTTATAGATTATTGCCAGAGCTTCGGAGCCTTAATCTTAGGGCATAGCCATCATAAAGTTGTAGATGAATTAAAAAAGAGGGTGGATGAAGGCACTAGTTTCGGAGCGCCTACGATACAAGAAACAGAATTAGCCCGGATTATTATTAAAGCGATCCCTTCAATAGAAAGAATCAGGTTTACTAATTCCGGCACCGAAGCCCTGATGAGTGCAATAAGGTTAGCCCGTGCATATACCGGAAAAAACAAGATTATAAAATTTTCCGGTTCATATCATGGTCATGCGGATTATCTCTTGGACTGCATAG
>CAKKRB010000176.1 GCA_919902485.1 Omnitrophica bacterium GWA2_41_15
AATTTAAATCGCTTATGGTTTCACAGGTCCACGATGAGCTTGTGTTTGAGGTTCCAAAGGCTGAACTGGATGAAATGAAAGATTTTATAAAGGAAGAGATGGAAGGCGCTGTAAAATTGCTTGTTCCTGTAAAGGTGAGCGTGCAGTACGGCAAAAACTGGCTTGAAATGCAGTAGGGACAGGACATTGTCCTGTCCCTACTGAAGTCGGATAGGTTAATAATGATTATCGGCATAACAGGAAGTTTTGGAAGCGGAAAGACAACTGTTGCGAAAATGTTTGCAAAGCTCGGCGCTTATACAATTGACGCAGATAAAGTTTATCATTCTTTGATTAAGCCGGGCAATTCCTGCTATAAGAAAATCGTCCAGCATTTTGGCAAAGGTATATTAAAGAAAAATCAACCCTTCGACTATCCCAAGCCTAAAGGCCAGGTCTTGCTCAGGGTTGATACTGAGCGGCGCCTTTGTTTGCGGTCTAAAGGTCGCGGTTTGGCGCCGTCGAAGTATCAGGAAATAGATACAAAAAAGCTTGGCCGGATTGTTTTTGAGGAAAAATCAAAACTCAAGCTGCTGAATAGATTAGTTCAGCCGGAAATAATCAGAAAAATACAGGAAATCATAAAAGACTTCGGAAAGTTAATAGTTGTTGACGCCGCACTTCTCGTAGAATCAGGATTTTATAAAAAAGTTGATAAAATAATCGTGGTGAAAAATAAAATAAGTATGCAGGTTAAAAGGCTCAAACAGGCTAAGGGTCTGACTGAAAAAGATATAATAAGGAGAATAAGGATGCAGATGCCTTTAAAGAAAAAACTGGCATTTGCGGATTTCATTATAGATAACAGCGGATCAAAGAAGGACACATTGAGCCAGGCCAGGAAGGTCTGGGAACAAATAGGAGAATAATATGGATGTAAAAGAAAAATTAGACATTGAAAAATTAAAATCTTTAAAGATATCAGAACTCAACAAGCTTGCGCATGAGATGAACGTGAACGGCGTAAGCGGATTAAAAAAACAGGACCTGATATTCAAAGTCCTGCAGGCGCAGACAGAAAAAGACGGCCTTATATTCGGGGAAGGAGTTCTGGAGATACTGCCTGACGGTTTCGGGTTTTTGCGTTCGCCGAATTATAATTATCTGCCGTGCCCGGATGATATATACATATCGCCTTCCCAGATAAGAAAATTTGAACTGAGGACAGGGGATACTGTAAGCGGCCAGATACGGCCTCCGAAAGAAGGCGAAAGGTATTTTGCCTTATTAAAGGTAGAGGCTGTTAATTTTGAGAGCCCTGAGGCTGCAAAGGATAAGATACTTTTTGATAACCTTACGCCGATATACCCGAATACAAGGTATAAACTTGAAACAAAAACCATAGACACGTCCATGCGCATAATGGATTTATTGACGCCCATAGGAAAAGGCCAGAGAGGCATGATAGTTGCGCCTCCCTACAGCGGCAAGACTATTATAATGCAAAAAATAGCGAACAGCATCGCGACCAATTTTCCAGAGACTATTATCATGGTTTTGCTGATAGACGAGCGCCCGGAAGAAGTTACAGACATGCAGCGCTCTGTAAAAGGCGAGGTTATAAGCTCTACTTTTGACGAACCTGCTGAAAGGCATGTGCAGGTAGCGGAGATGGTGCTTGAAAAAGCAAAGAGGCTTGTGGAGCATAAAAAAGATGTGGTAATTCTTTTGGACAGCATTACCAGGCTTGCAAGGGCGTATAATTCTGTTGTGCCGCATTCAGGCAAGATACTTTCAGGCGGCGTGGATTCAAACGCCCTTCATAAACCGAAGAGATTTTTCGGCGCAGCAAGGAATATTGAAGAAGGGGGGAGCCTTACTATTATAGCGACAGCGCTGGTTGATACGGGCTCGAGGATGGATGAAGTTATTTTTGAAGAGTTCAAAGGCACAGGCAATATGGAACTGCAGATGGACAGGACTCTTTTCCAGAGAAGGGTTTACCCGGCCATAGATATCAAGAGGTCTAATACCAGGAAAGAAGAGCTGCTGGTAGATGGAAAAGAGCTTCAGAGAATATGGATTCTCAGGAAAGTCCTCAATGAATTAAACAGCATAGAGGCAATGGAGCTTCTGATTGAAAAGATAAGCAAGACAAAGACAAATGAAGATTTTCTGGATAACATGAACCAATAAGGAGATGATAACATGAAAGAAAAAATTCACCCGGAGTACAAGGACGCAACAATTACATGCGCATGCGGAGAGGTTGTCCATACCCGCTCTACAAAGCAGAATATACGCGTGGAAATCTGCTCTAAATGCCACCCGTTTTTTACAGGCAAGCAGAAATTCGTAGATTCTGCGGGAAGAGTGGAGAAATTTTTGAAAAAATATAAAAAAGAAGAACCAAAGCAATAATTATGTTTGAAAAATTAGAATCCTTGTTGAAACGTTGCGATGAGCTGCACGCATTGATGGCAGATCATGATGTTGTTTCTGATAGGGACAAATATCAGAAGCTCGCCAAAGAACTGTCATCCCTTGAGGACACTGTCAAAAAATACAATGAGTATAAAAAGGTGGTTTCCGAAATAGAAGGCGCCAGGCATATGTTTGAAAAAGAATCTCATAAAGAACTGGTAGAAATGGCAAAAGGGGAGATAGCCGAGCTTGAGAAAAGAAAAACGCAGCTTAAATCCGAGTTGGAAGAAATGATGCTTGAAGAAGATCCTGATGACAACAAGGGCGCTATAATGGAAATCAGGGCAGGCACAGGAGGCGCAGAAGCATCTTTATTTGCAGGGGACCTTTTCAGGATGTATTCAAAATACGCCGCGAATAACGGATGGAAGATAGAGATCATGGACAGCCACACAGCTGAAGCAGGAGGGTTTAAAGAAGTAGTGTTTGCTGTAAAAGGCCAGAATGTCTATAGAAGGCTAAAGTACGAAAAAGGCGTGCACAGGGTCCAGAGGGTTCCGGCCACAGAGGCGTCAGGCAGGATTCATACCTCGGCAGTGACTGTAGCTGTCCTGGCTGAGGCAGAAGATGTGGATGTCCAGATAAATTCTCAGGACTTGAGGCTGGATGTGTTCAGGGCTTCAGGAGCTGGCGGCCAGAATGTCAACAAAATAGAGTCAGCAGTTCGTATTACACACATCCCGTCAGGTATGGTTGTTACATGCCAGGATGAGAGGTCGCAGAGTAAAAATAAAGAAAAGGCAATGAGGGTATTGAGGGCCAGGCTTCTCGAGCACATAAGAAAAGAGCAGGATGAAAAAATAGCAAAGGACAGGCGCATTCAGGTAGGCACAGGAGACAGGAGCGAAAAGATACGCACCTATAATTTTCCAGACAGGCGCGTCACTGATCACAGGATAGGCTTTACAATACACGATCTTCCGAATGTGATGGAAGGCGAGATAGGCAGGATAATAGAAGCGTTAATCCAGGCGGAGAAGAGATTGAAATTAGAAAATGTACAATAAAATCTGTGTAGGGGAGGGTTTTAAACCCTCCCCTACAAAACATAAAAAAGACATGTTTTATCTGATAAATAAATATTCCAACGGTATTTCCAGAGTAGAATCCGAAATGCTCTTGGAATATTTATTTAATTGCAATAGAGTTGATTTATATACCAAAGACCTTGCTATAAACGAAGTCGCGGAAGAATTATATGATTCTCTTGTTGGCCGCTGGTTAGGCGGCGAGCCTGTCCAGTATATTACAGGCAAGGCAGAATTCATGGGGTTTGATTTTATGGTAACAAGAGATACGCTTATCCCCCGTCCTGAAACAGAATTATTAATCAATGAAATATGTAGGGGCGGGTTTGAAACCCGCCCCTACATGCTGGATCTTTGCACAGGTTGCGGCAATATAGCTGTCAGTTTAGCCAAATTAATTCCGAATGCAGAAATAATTGGTACAGATATATCCGGGCCTGCATTGAGAATAGCAGAAAAAAACGCGATGCTTCATAAGGTCAGCGAAAGGATAAGGTTTTATAAAGGAGATCTTTTTGAAGCTTTAATGTTTGATAAAAATCAGAAGTTTGATATAATAGTTTGCAATCCGCCTTATGTAAAAGAGGATGAAATCCCTTTTTTGCAAAAGGAAGTGGCTGCGGAGCCCGGGATTGCCCTGAATGGCGGTGAGGACGGCCTGGATTTTTACAGGCGAATAGCAAAAGGTTCGCGTTATTATTTAAAACAGGGCGGAAGCCTTGTAATGGAAACAGGTTTTGGGCAAGCCGATGCTGTGAAGGATATTTTTTCTTTGGCTAAATTCGAGATAGATAAAGTAATAAAAGATTTTGCAGGGATAGAAAGGTTAGTATGGATAAATTTATTGTAGAAGGCGGGGTGAGATTAAAAGGCACTGTTGAGATAAGCGGGGCTAAAAATGCAGCGCTTCCGATACTCGCAGCCACGTTATTGACCGAAGATAAGTGCGTAATAAAAAATGTGCCGCCTCTGCGCGATGTTTATACAATGCTTAGAATACTCAGGGCCCTGGGCGTAAGGGTAGATATGGAAGATGGCGTTGTTGTTGTCCATCCGAATGGCTACAGGAATTTCCAGGCGCCGTATAAGCTTGTCAGCACAATGAGGGCCTCTGTCTGCGTGCTTGGCCCTATACTTGCAAAATTAAGGCATGCAGAGGTTTCTATGCCTGGGGGGTGCGTAATAGGCCCGAGGCCCATAGATTTGCACATAAAAGGATTAAAGGCGCTCGGGGCTGATATAAAGATAGAGCACGGGTACATAATTGCTGACGCCAAAAATCTTACAGGAGGCAGGGTTTATCTTGGCGGGAAATTCGGTTCGAGCGTGCTTGCGACAGGTAATGTCATGATGGCTGCGACTCTTGCCAGAGGAAAAACAATTATTGAGAATGCCGCATGCGAGCCTGAGGTCTGCGACCTGGCTGAATTTCTTATAAAAATGGGGGCTAAAATAAAAGGCCAGAGGACGCCCATAGTGGAGATAGAAGGAGTAAAATCTCTTCACGGCGCTGAATATTCAATAATAAATGACAGGATAGAGGCAGGCACTTTTATGATAGCTTCGGCGATTACAGGAGGCGATGTTTTGATAAAAGGGGCTAACATAGAACATCTGGGAGCTGTGATAGATAAATTAAAGGAAGCAGGCGTAAAAATTACAAACGCAAAAGATGGCCTCAGGGTTACAAAAACAGGATTTATAAGGCCGGTGGATGTTACCACTCTGCCGTATCCAGGGTTTCCTACAGATATGCAGGCTCAAATGACAGCGCTCATGTGCATGACTAAAGGCATAAGCGTCATAACCGAAAAAATATACCCTGAAAGATTTATGCATATAAGCGAACTCGCCAGGATGGGCGCGCATATAATACTCGAAGGGTCAAGCGCCATAGTTAA
>CAKKRB010000177.1 GCA_919902485.1 Omnitrophica bacterium GWA2_41_15
ATCTTACCCATACAAGGCCTATGTTCAGGGAATCGGACTGGCAGGTTTATAAAAAAGTAAATCAGAAATTTGCCAACGCTATCCTTGAAGAGCTGCCGGCAAAAAATCCTTTTATGTTTATTCAGGATTATCATTTTACTTTGCTTGCTAAGATGATTAAAGAGAAACGTCCGGATGCAACTTTAGCATTATTCTGGCATATACCCTGGCCGAATCCGGAAGTTTTTTCAACCTGTCCTTATCAGGAGCAGATTCTAGAAGGAATGCTCGCCTGTGACCTGATTGGCTTTCATGTGCAGAGCCACTGCAATAATTTCCTTGATACCGCCAACAGGCTCCTTGAGTCAAAAGTTGATACAGAGAAATTCAGCGTGACCCGCTTCAATAAAGAAACCTTTGTCAGGGCATTTCCTATCAGTGTAGATGGCTATATCAATGGAAAAGTCTCCAAGACAGAAACAGACCAGATAAATAGGATCCGTGAGGAATTTGGGCTTACTGGAAAAATAGTAGCCTTGGGCGTAGACAGGATTGATTACACCAAAGGCATAACAGAAAGGATTCACGCAATCGACAGATTCCTTGAAAAATACCCCCAGTATAAAAATAGATTTGTTTTTATCCAGTTAGCTGCCCCAAGCAGAACCCATATAAAACGCTATCACGATTTAATGGGTGAAATAGATGAGCTGGTAGAGAAAAAGAACTGGAAATATTCGGATGGAAACTGGAAGCCGATAATCTATTTAAAGAGGCATTTTTCACCTGAAGAAATCAGGCCATATTATCTGCTTGCTGATATTTGTATTGTAAGTTCCCTGTCTGATGGGATGAATTTAGTTGCCAAAGAATATGCCGCCTCAAAAAATGACTTAAATGGCACATTGATTTTGAGCCGTTTTGCCGGAGCCAGCAAAGAATTAACCGATGCCATACAGATAAATCCTTATTCCATAGAAGAATTTGCTGATAGCATAAAGCTTGCCATTGAGATGCCTCCGGAAGAAAAAAGAAAGCGCATGGAGAGCATGCGCAGCATTATCAAAACAAATAACGTTTATCGCTGGGCAGGCAGCATTATCTCAGAACTCACAGCCCTGAAGAAAGTTTAAAAACATATATGAATTATTTATTTACGCAATTTAGCAAGATAAAAGAACTGTTACGCGATAAGTTTATTTTACTTCTACTGGATTATGATGGCACCCTGACGCCCATTGCACAGATGCCGGAGAAGGCAGTTATTTCTAACGAAGCAAAAGAGCTATTGCAGAAATTATCAAAAAACCATAATTTTAAATTAGCTATCATAAGCGGCAGGTCGTTAAAGGATATAAAAAATAAAGTGGGAATAAAAAATATTATCTATGTAGGTAATCATGGACTGGAAATAGAAGGGCAGGGTATTAAATTCAGGACCCCGGTATCTCCACGCTCAAGAGAGGTTATCCGCAATGTTTACAAAATAATAACAGATAAGCTCTCAAGGATTAAGGGCGTGCTAATTGAAGATAAGGGATTAGCCATCAGCGCGCATTGTCGCATGTTGGACAATAAAGATGTGCCTGAATTTAAGCGCATTTTTAGCAAGATTACTGCTCCATTTGTTATGCGTGGTAAAATAAAAATAACCGAAGGCAAAAAAGTTCTTGAGATAAAGCCCCCTGTGAAATGGACAAAGGGCAACGTAGCCCTGTGGTTTTTAGCGAGGCAGAAATCTGCACTAGGGGAAAATAAGGTTTTCCCTGTTTACATTGGGGATGATATAACAGATGAGGATGCCTTTCGGGCATTAAAGAATAAAGGTTTGACAATATTTGTTGGTGAGCCTAAAGACTCAGCAGCAGATTATTATGTAAAGAATACAGAAGAAGCTATAAAGTTTCTTAGGGCAATTTTAGCAGTATAAACAAATGGAGGTGACTATGGGTGGTTTAAAAAAAGGATCTGGTTTTTCGTGACAGAGAAGGCAACATCATCAAGGTTTTTCCTTATGGGAGTGAAGAGCAACAGAGCTTTGAGCAGGGTATTAATTTGCTGTATCAGCTCTACCTGATAGATCGAGAACAACAGCTGAATGCGAAATTAGAAAAGAAAGAGAAACTCGGAAGCCAGATAGACGAAAACGACAAAAAGATATTTCACAAATGTATTAAGAGATCAGATAGAAAATACAACCTGACGCAAACAGCAGGGATATTGGGAGTTCACCGCCAGACATTATATTATTGGATAAAGAGAGGATGGATTAAATCGAGACGCGATTACCGTAATTGCCCTGTTTTTACAGTTTTAGACATTGAAGACATCATAAAATGGAGAAATACGATAAAATTGTAGTTAAAAGCCACTTAGAATCACTATCATTCATCTCATTATACAGTTTTAGACACTTGACTGCAAATTCATAACACATTGATATGAACAAAGATACAAAAAAAGTTTTTATTCGCAGTTGGGGATGTCAGATGAACGAACATGACTCTGACAGATTAAGGGATTTGCTCTTGGAGC
>CAKKRB010000178.1 GCA_919902485.1 Omnitrophica bacterium GWA2_41_15
CCTGGCGCTCTGTATTTATAAGGTCTACCATTGCGGCAAGCGTGGTGGTTTTGCCTACACCTGTAGGCCCTGTTACAAGCACAAGGCCCTGGGTTTTGCGGCAAAGTTCTGCAACTGTAGAGGGCAGGCCCAGTTCCTGAATAGTCCTTATTTTCAAAGACACAAGCCTGAACGCTGCCTCAACGCTTCCTCTCTGCATGTGCACGTTTATCCTGAACCTGTTTAATCCAGGGACTTCAAGAGAAAGGTCCAGCTCCAGGTCTTTTTCAAACACAGCCTTCTGCTTATCATCCAGTATGCTGTATACAAGCAGCTTGCAATGTTCTTTATCAAGCATGGGAAAATTCAAAGGGATCAATCTACCGTCTATCCTTACAATAGGCACTGAATCCGCGGTAATATGAAGGTCAGATGCGCCTTTTTCAACAGCGGTTTTTAACAGGTCTTTTATATCCATGTTTACCTCTATTTTATATACTTCCTCGGATCGGCTATTTTCCCTTTTAATGCCGACGCTGCTACAGTAGCGGGCGAGCCAAGATAAATAAACCCTTCAGGGTTTCCCATCCTGCCTTTAAAATTCCTATTTGCAGTTGAAATACAAACTTCACCGGAAGATAAAACACCGTTATGGGTCCCAACGCACGGCCCGCAGCCTGGAGCAACCACGCATGCCCCTGATTTTACAAATTCCGATATCATGCCTTTCTGCATTGCCTTCTGGAAAATATCCTTTGAAGCAGGCGCTATTATCATCTTTACATCATTGTGTATCTTTTTATTTTTTAAAATAGAGTACGCGACTTGCAGGTCTTCCAGCCTTCCGTTTGTGCAGGTCCCTAAAAACGCCTGGTCTATTTTTACGTTTTTCAGTTTATTCACAGGCTCAACATTATCCACTGTATGAGGCTTTGCAACCTGCGGCGCAATCTTACCCACATCAAACTCCAGCACCTTTTTAAATACCGCGTCTTTATCGCTCTTCACCCTTACACATTCACCCTTCACCCCATGCGCTTTTAGCCATTTATATGTTTTCTCATCCGGTTCAATAATTCCCGCCTTCGCGCCCATTTCAATAGCCATGTTGGTTATGGTAAAGCGGCTGTCCATGCTCAGGTTTTTTATATAATCCCCTGCAAATTCCACTGCATCATAAGTGCAGTAATCAGCTCCAAGTCTGCCTATGATATAAAGTATAACATCCTTGGAATAAACGCCTTTTTTGGTTTTTCCTTTTAAAATTATCTTTACTGTTTCAGGGACCTTAAACCAGTTCTTGCCTGAAGCCAGCGCTACTGCAACGTCAGTTGAGCCCATGCCTGTTGAAAAAGCGCCGAGGGCGCCATAGGTGCACGTGTGGGAATCAGCCCCTACAACAATGCTGCCCGGCATAACAAGGCCTGCCTCAGGTATAACCTGATGGCATACCCCGCAGCCAATATCAAAGATCTTTAAATCGTGCTCTTTTGCGAAATTACGCATCTTTTTATGGACCTCTGACACACCGATGCTCGGGCTGGGAGAGCTATGGTCTATGACCATGCGGAATTTATCCTTATTGAAAACCCTTTTTGCCCCAAGGTTCCTGAATGAATCTATGACGAGCATGCTCGTGCCGTCCTGGCCAAAACAAAAATCTATTTTCGCGATAGTCACATCCCCTGCCTTTACGTCTCTATTGCTATGCGCGCTGAATATTTTTTCTACTATTGTCTTACCCATTTTTATTAAACCATTCTTCTATTCTATCTATGCCTTTTTTAATATTTTCCATGCTTGTGGCAAAGCTGAGCCTCATATGATTATCTGAACCGAATACCTTGCCCGGCACAACAGCCACTTTTGCCTCGCTCAACAGCCTGTCTGCGACATCCATGCTGGACAGGCCGATTTTGTGTATCTTACAGAACACATAAAAAGCGCCTTCAGGCTTCAAACAGGAAAGGCCTTTTATTTTATTTATCCTTTCCACAATATAATTTCTTCTTTTTTCAAATGCATCCCTCATCTCATTTACAATAGCGCCGCTGTCTTTAAGCGCCTCTAGGCTAGCTGCCTGGCTTATGGAAGCAGGGTTTGACGTGGAATGGCTCTGTATATTTTTAACACCTGCCACCAGGCTGGTGTCATAAGCAGCGAGGTATCCTATCCTCCACCCTGTCATGGCGTAACTTTTAGAAACTCCATTCACGACAACTGTATTTTTAAATATATCCTCTCCAAGCGATGCTATGGAGACATGCTGCTTTCCGTCAAATATGATTTTTTCATATATCTCGTCGCTGATTATGAGTATATTTTTTTCAGCGCAGAGTTTTCCTATCTCCAGAAGTTCGTCTCTGGAATATATGGACCCTGTGGGGTTCGATGGGCTGTTAATTATTACAATCTTTGTCTTTTTTGTAATCGTTTTTTTAAGGTCTGATATTTTTATCCTGAATCCAGAAGAATCATCTGTTTCAATAAAAACAGGCTTCGCCTCTGCCAGGATAACCATCTCAGGATAGCTGAGCCAGTAAGGAGAAGGTATTATGACCTCATCGCCTTCTTCGCAGACAGCCTGGATAATATTATAGAGCGAGTGCTTTGCCCCGCAGGATACAACTACCTGTGAAGGGCTGTAGATAAGCCCATTGTCCTTTTGAAATTTTTCGCAGATTGCTTTTTTAAGGTCATCAGTGCCTGATTCAGGAGTATATTTTGTAAAACCCTGCTGGATAGCTTTTATTGCGGCTGCTTTTATATGGTCAGGGGTGTCAAAGTCAGGTTCGCCTGAGCCAAAGCCTACTACATCTATGCCTTCCTGCTTCATCTTCTTGGCTTTGGCTGTAATAGCGAGAGTTAACGACGGGGAAACATTTTTTGCACGGGAAGAAAGTCTCATGATAGTCTAATATGCCGTTAATTCACAAAACGAGTATGACTTGATTTGTGAATTAGTCGCCTTTACGTCCGAAAAATTTCTTGAAAAACCCTGGTTTCTGAATCGGCCCCCCTGGCTTCTTTGGCTGCGGCGTTTCTTTTTTGCGCTCTTCTTTCTTGTGTTCTTCTTTTTTCTCTTTTGCTATTATGTCTTCTTTCGCAGGCTCTGCCTGAGGTTCGGATTTTTCGTGTTTTTCTGTTTTAACTTCCGCTTCAGGGACAGTCTTTTTCTTTTCTTTCTTTTCAGCTTTCTTTTTAGGCTCAACAGGCTTTGGTTTTTCAACAAACTCAAGTATTGCCATCTGGGCATTATCTCCGCGCCTTTTATCAATCAGCATAACCCTGGTGTAACCGCCGTGCCTCTCTTTAAACAAAGGCGCCAGTTCATTGAAAAGAATAGCTACGAGCTTTCTGTCCCTGAGAATAGAATAAGCCCTTCTCTGGTTTGTAACAGTCTTATCTTTTCCCAGTGTGATCAATTTATCTGCCAGGCGGGAAGCCTCTTTTGCCTTTGTCTTTGTTGTGCGTATAGTCTTATTGATTATAAGGCCTAAAACCAGGCTGCGCAATGTTGCTTTATAATGGCTTCTCTGCCTTCCGAATGTTACGCTATGTTTATGATGTCTCATTAACTTATATCCTCTTTATTTCTTATCTTTTGGCAATTCCATCCCTAAAGAAAGCCCCATGCCCTTTATTATCTCTTTGATCTCCTGAAGCGACTTCTTCCCGAAATTTCTATACAGAAGCATCTCCTGTTCTGTCCTGCCTATAAGCTCTCCGATGGTTTTTATCTTTGCCTCGCGGAGACAATTCCCGCTTCTTACAGAAAGCTCCAGCTCAGAAACAGGGAGTTGTAATTTTTCAAACAATTCCTTGTTTTCTTGGTTCTCTTCTTCCTTGACCTCGTCTTCCACTACAATCTGCCCGAACTTTAAAAACACCTCCAGGTGTTTCTGAAGTATATGAGACGCGTACAGTATTGTCTCTTTCGGTTCCATGCTCCCGTTTGTCCATATCTCAAGTATAAGCTTATCATAATCCGTTATCTGGCCTACCCTTGTATTTTCCACATAATAGCTTACCCTTCTTACAGGCGCAAATATGGAATCCACTGGTATAACGCCTATTGCCTGGCCTTCTTTCTTGTTCCTCTCAGAAGGAACAAAGCCTCTGCCCCTGCCTATCTCCAGCTCCATACTGAAACTTGCATCCTTTGTAAGCGTGGCTATGTGAAGATCCTGATTGATTATCTCTATGGTTTCGTCTCCTGTTATACTCTTGGCGGTCACTTGGCCTTTTTTAGAAGCCTTTAGCCTGAGTATCTTGGGCGTGCGCGACTCAGACTTTAAAATCAGCTGCTTTATATTTAAAATAATCTGCGGCACGTCTTCCAGCACGCCTGGTATTGTAGAAAATTCGTGAAGCACTCCGTCTATCTTAACAGAGGTTACAGCTGTCCCCTCTATAGAAGATATAAGAATACGCCTCAATGAATTTCCTATGGTAGATCCAAAACCTCTTTCAAACGGCTCTGCGACAAATTTTCCATATGTTTTGGAATACCCGGCCTCATCGCATTCCAGCCTCTTAGGCAACTCAAATGTCTTCCAGCTTATACCCATTTATTACCCCCTCGTATAGTATATTGTATGGGACGGTTTTAAACCGTCCCCTACTTTTATTTCGAATATAATTCTACAATCAATTGCTCTTTTATATCTGCCGCTGTATCGGTTCTTTCAGGAAGCCTTGTGATCTGTGTCCTGAGGCCTTCGAGATCCACGTCTATCCATCCTGGAAAACCCCTGTCCTTCAGCTTTTCCATAGATTCTTTTACTCTTTTTGTTGTTTTTTCTTTCGGCCTCACAACTACAATATCCCCTGTCCTGACAGAATAGGAAGGTATGTCCACCTTTCTGTTGTTTACAATCACATGGCCGTGCATAACCATCTGTCTCGCCTCAGGCCTTGAAGCTGCAAAACATGACCTGAATACAACATTGTCCAGCCTTCTCTCCAGGAGTTCCAGCAGTTTCGAACCTGTAACGCCTTTAGAGCGGCTGGCTTCCTGAAAATATTTTCTGAACTGGCGTTCTAATATGCCGTATATTTTTTTGACCTTCTGCTTTTCCTTTAACTGAAGCCCGTAGTTTGAAAACTTTATCCTCCTGCCCTTGCCGTGCTGGCCCGGGGGATAGCTCCTCTTGTCAAAAGCGCATTTATCCGTGTAACATCTCTGGCCTTTTAAAAAAAGCTTGGAGCCCTGTCTTCTGCATACCCTGCATGATGATGCTGTATATCTAGCCATGTTTTAAACCCTTCTCTTTTTAGGCGGCCTGCAGCCGTTATGGGGTATAGGCGTTACATCCTTTATAGCGCTGATGCGCAAGCCCGCTGCCTGTATAGCCCTTATTGCGGATTCCCTGCCTGAGCCTGGGCCTTTTACAAAAACCTCCACGTCCTTAAGCCCGTGCTCCATCGCCTTTTTTGCAGCATCGCTGGCAGTAATCTGCGCGGCAAAAGGAGTTGATTTCTTGGAGCCTGTAAAACCCGCAGACCCGCAGCTGGCCCACACTATTGCATTGCCCTGTCTGTCCGTTATGGTAACAATTGTATTGTTAAAGGTCGCTAAAATATGCACTATGCCGCTGGAAATATTTTTAGCCGCCTTTTTCTTCGTCTTTGGTTTTTCTTTGGGTTTTTCCATTGTCATAAAACTCCTTAATGAGCATTGCAGTTACGAAAATCTTTAATTTTCGTAAATCATGTCCTCACTTATTTTCCGGAGACGTTGTAGGTTTGGTAACTTTTCTTGTTACGCCGACTGTCTTTCTCGGGCCTTTCCTTGTCCTTGCATTTGT
>CAKKRB010000179.1 GCA_919902485.1 Omnitrophica bacterium GWA2_41_15
TATTCTTTTTATTCAGATTGAACAATATATTCAATATCTCCAGGCCCATTTCAGAATCAAGATTTCCCGTGGGCTCATCGCACAGAAGCGCCTTTGGATTATTTATCAGCGCCCTTGCTATCGCAACCCTTTGCTGCTCGCCTCCTGAAAGCTCGCCCGGCCTGTGATGCATCCTTTTGCTGAGCCCCATATCTTCCAATAAGATTTCAGCCGCATTTTTTATGCTCGACCCCGAACCACTCGCTTCGCTCGGGTACGGGGCATGGGCTCTGTACTGGAGGTTCGAGGCTTTTATCAATCCGGGCAGCATAACATTTTCCAGCGCAGTAAATTCCGGCAGCAAATGATAGAATTGAAAAACAAACCCTATTTTCTGATTTCTGAATCTGGCTCTTTTAGCGTCATCCAAGCTGTAAAAATCAGAATTATCTAAAAAAACTTTGCCTGAAGTCGGCCTGTCTATTCCGCCTAATATGTGCAGTAAGGTCGACTTACCTGCGCCAGAAGGCCCTACAATCGCAATAACATCATCCTTTCTTAATTCAAAATTAATCCCTTTAAGGACATGCAATTCCCGCTTGCCTTCTTTATAAATTTTATGGACATTATCCGCTCTTAGCATCTCTATTCGTATCTCAGCGCCTCCACCGGCTCCATCTTTGCCGCCTGCCATGATGGATAGAGCGTTGATAATAAACTTATAACGACCGCTGCGATTATTATTGTCATTGAATCAGACAGCTCCAGGTTAACAGGCAGCCTGTCTATATAATAGATATCCTTTGGCAATTTTATAAATTGATATGTCTTTAATAAATAACATAATCCAAAACCTCCTATGGCCCCGATAATTGTTCCTGTAAATCCTATAAGAAAACCATCCAGCATAAAGATTTTTCTTATGCTTTTATTGTCGGCGCCTATTGATTTAAGTATGCCTATATCTTTTGTCTTCTCCATGACCATCATAATAAGCGTGCTGGCTATATTGAAACACGCCACAACTACAATAAGGGCGAGTATTATAAACATGGTTATCTTTTCGAGTTTCAAGGCGCTGAAAAGATTTTTATTCAGCTCAGACCAGCTTCTTACCCAATAATCAGCTCCTATCTTCCCCTGGATATCTTTCTTTATTCTGTCGGCATTATTGACATCATCCACCTTTATCCCTATCCCACCTGCAACATTGCCTGTGGCGTAAAATCCTTGAGCGCTTTCCAGGTTTGTAAATATCAGGTTCATATCATATTCAAACATGCCTGAATTAAATATGCCTGCTATTTTAAAATCCTTTGGTTCAGGGTCAACTGCGGAAATCAAAGAAATAGTATCGCCTATCTTCAGGCCGAGCCTTGCGCTTAA
>CAKKRB010000180.1 GCA_919902485.1 Omnitrophica bacterium GWA2_41_15
AGGTAAAGATTCCTGAGTGCTCTGAAAATATAAGGCGCATAAGGATTTATCTGGGCGACCAGCAGGCAAGCGCTGTCGGCCGTTCCAAGATAGCAAAGAAAAAGATCGAGAGGATGAGTTTAGAGGCGGTTCTGGTATGATAGTTAAAATGAAAAAGATAATTCTTGTGATGCAGTCAAAGGATATGAGCGCTGTGCTTGAACCCTTAAGGGATCTCGGACTACTGCACGTGGAGCATGAGATTGTGCCTGCAAGCGAAGATATAACAAAGATGAAGGAACACAGAGAGCGCGCAGTAGAAGCTGTCGCGATTTTACCTGATATAGAAAATCAAAAATCATTAAAGAGCAGCGAAGACGGTATTGTGGCTGAAATCCTGGAGCTAGCGGATGAAAAAGAAACTCTGATAGAAAAGCTTCACAGGGTGAAACACGAGATGGTGATGTGGGAAGAATGGGGGGATTTTGATCCTGAAGTTATTGAATGTATGAAAAATAACAATGTATGGGTAAGGCTATGTAAGATTACGCCCCAGGAAAAGAAGAATATCCCTGAAGGCGTTATCCTGGAAGAGCTGTTCAGAAAAGGAAATATTATTTATTGCGCTGCTATTTCCAGGAAAGAGATTGCGCTGGGTTTTGAAACGCTTATATTGCCTGAAATGAGTCTTGGAGAGATGTCCATTAAAGAGAAAAGATATGAGTCCAGGATAAATGAGATAGAAAAAAGATTTCTGGAAATCGCTGTATATAAAAAGGCGCTCGCCCAGTACGAAAAATATTTAAGTTCAGTGATAGAATTCAATGAAGTAGCCGAAGGCTCAGGCAGATTTGAAAAACTTTCCTATATAAAAGGCTATTGTCCAATAGACAAGGTTGGGCTTATTGAAAAGGCTAGCGCAGAAGAGAAATGGGGGATACTGGTAAACGATCCTGATGAAAATGACGCCCCTCCGACATTAATAATAAATCCGAAATGGGTTAAGATCATAGAGCCCATATTTAATATTATAAATACCATCCCCGGATATAAGGAGATTGACATAAGCCCGCATTTTTTGATATTCTTTTCAATATTTTTCGGCATGCTCATAGGCGACGCAGGTTATGGCCTTGTGTATTTTATTACAGGCCTTGCGATGCAAAAGAAATTCAGCAATTTAAAGGATAAATCCATATTCTTTTTAACCTATGTCTTGAGCAGTTTTGCTATCATCTGGGGCTTCATGACAGGCATATTTTTCGGGCCGCATCCATGGCTGAAGCCCATGGCGCCTTATTTCAGCGATAACACAAATGCGCAGGCATTTTGTTTTCTGATAGGGGCTACGCAGTTGAGCATAGCGCATATCTGGAAAATTTTAAGAAAAATACCTTCTTTAAAAGCGCTTAGCGACGTAGGATGGATATGTATTTTATGGGCAGCGTATTTTCTGGCAAAGTCGCTTATATTGAATTTCAGGTTTCCTGAGTTCGGAAAATGGATTTTTATAGCAGGCTCGGCGCTTGTAATATTATTTACGAGCCCTATGAAAAATGTTTTTGCAGGCATTGGCGCAGGCCTGGGAGATTTTTTATTAAAGCT
>CAKKRB010000181.1 GCA_919902485.1 Omnitrophica bacterium GWA2_41_15
GTTAAAAGCAGGCTAAATTTTTCTATAAGCGCAAAAAGTTCATTTAAATTCGTTCTGCCTGTAAGGTCAATAAGCCCGTGACTTGTCACTTCTTTCTCAATCTCTTTTGATAATTTAGCTTCGTTCATATCTCCTATTAAAATAATCTTATATCCTGGATTTTCTAATAATTTTTTTATAACCTGTATAAAACCTTCTTTCTTCCATTGTTTCAAATGGCTTCTGCTGGATGGGCTAACGCCTATAAGAATATCTTTATCGCCCACGCCATTGTCCTTAAGAACCTTTTCAATCTTTTTTCTGGCTTCGTCATCTATATAAATATTTTTCTGCTCTGTATACGTAATTCCAAAAGGCCTTAATTTCTCCAGATGCACCAGCCTTTTATGTTTAGGCCCTATCCAGCTGCGTCGGCTGGAAGTTTCCAGCCGACGCAGCTGGATAGGTAAAAGTGCCGTGTTCTTTGCGCCTATAAGGAGCGGCAAAAGGCTTGCCTTCATGTCAATTGCCAGGCTGTACTTTTCTTTTCTCAGGCGTTTTATGAATTTTATTTTATCTTTTAATTTTGCATGCTTATCATAAACAAAAACCCTGTTGACCCTTGGGTCTTTTTCAAAAATCTGTTTTGGCCTGGGGCCCACTATCACGTCTATCTTCGCATCTTTGAAATTATCCCTGAGCGCGGCCAAAACAGGCAATGTTAAAATAACATCTCCGATATTGGAAAGAGTTATAAATAGAATTTTATTCACGTTTGATAATTTCATTAATAGCTTCTATTACATCTTCCACTGTAACTGCCTTTATACATCTGTTATCTTTGCATTTGAGATCGTAACATGGTATTTTGCAGCCTATATCTTTATGAAGAACTTTGCGTATTCCGTCTCCGTACGGCCCTGTTAATTCAGGCGAAGTCGGCCCGAATATCGCTACCAGAGGCGCTTTTACAGCTGCTGCAAGATGCATCGGGCCTGAATCATTTGAAACAGCGCATATTGCCTTTTTAAAAATAGCGCCGAGTGTTTTCAAATCAGTCTTTCCGCAGAGTATATAAGGCTTGTGTTTCATTAAACCCGCAATATCTTCTGCCAAGGATATATCCTTGTCTGCGCCTGTAAGGACAACAGGCGTTTTGAACTTATTGATTATCTCTTCCCCGAGTTCTGCAAAATTTGAAACAGGCCACCTTTTGGGGTTCCAGTTGCCTCCTGCGTTAAGCGCTATAAATTTCCTGCCTTCCAGGCCAACATCCTTCAAAACATTTTCTGCATCATCCATGTTTTTACTGGAAATAGCTATTTCGTAATTTTTATTTTTCGCGCTTATACCCGCTGCTTCCGCGAGTCTTAAAAAATAATCTACCTTATGCATAGGCTTATGCGGCGAACTGACCCTTTTTGTCAGCATAAATCCTGCCCTCTTGGACCCGTATCCTATCCTCTGCGGTATTTTGGAGAACAACAACAGAATCGTCCTGCTGAAAGATTTCTTCAATATAAAAGCTGTGTCAAAATTCTTTGCCCTGAGATATGATATTATTGAAAACCTCCTGAGTAAATTTTTATGCTCTTTTTTCTCGTTATATATTATTATTTCGTTTATATGCGGGTTGCCTTCCAGCATGCCATAGCACCTCGGATGCGTAAGGATGGCAATATAAGAGTCAGGGTATGTCTCCCTCACAGCCCTTATAAGAGGCGTTGCAAAAAGCGTATCCCCTAGCCAATTTACATTTACAATAAGAATTCTTTTCATATGGTTTTCTTCCGCGATTTCTAATCTTTATCCCTGTGTTCTTTAATCCAGGTATAAAACCCGGTTATCTCAAACCAGAATACAAATAGATTGTCTGAAGTGTTTGATATCCTGAGCCTTTTCATGGCGAATAAATCATGTTTTGGGTATTTCTTACCAGGATTGGTTGCCACGGCAATCTTGTACCCGGCTTTTATAACCTTTTCTCTTACATTATTATTAAATCCTCCCAGCGGATAACTGAAAGCGCTCACCTCTTTATTTAAATGGCTTTCTATTGCGCGTTTTGAATCCTGTATCTCAGAATCCATTTTCTGCTCAGGCTGGTCAGGAAGCCACGGATGAGTCATACTATGGCTTCCTATTGTTATAACCCTGCTTTCAGACATTTCCAAAATCTGGGGCCATGTCATATAACCTTCTGTGCCTACCATAGCAGGTATTATAAAAATCGTGGCATGCAGGCCAAGGGCTTCCAGGACAGGATACGCATTTATATAATTGTTCTCATAGCCGTCGTCAAAAGTAATGGCTATTGTTTTAGCTGGAAATTTATCTTTCTTTGCCATCTCAGCCAGGTCTTCAAGTTTGACAACATTATAACGGCTATCTTTCAAAAAACACATCTGCCTTTTAAAGCTTTCAGGCGAAACGCTCAAGCGAGAGCGACTGCTGTCTCCGTCAATCTTATGGTACATGATAACCGGCACCACATACTGCGCTTTGACAAATAACGCAGAGGCTGTAACTAAAATCAGTATTATTGTTGAAACAATAAATAATTTGCGTTTAAACATCTTTACCCTCCACCCTTTACCCTCCACCCTCCAAGCACTTCTTTATACATATTCTCCGTCCTATCCGCCATCCCATTTATAGAAAATTTCTTTATCACTATCTCTCTTCCTGCCTGAGACATGCTTCTGTAAAGTTCTTTGTCTTTTAACAATCTCAATACTGGTTCAATCAGGAGTTCCGGCCTGGAAGGGGTTACTAAAAATCCATTTACATTATTTTCAATAACGCTTGAAATGCCGCCCACATCAGTAGCCACGCAAGGCTTCCCTGAAGCAAGGGCTTCTAAAAGAACAAGGCCCATGCCTTCGCGCCTTGCTGGCGTAAACATAAAAACATCCATCACAGCCAGCACATTTATAGTGTTAAGCTGCGGCTTTACAAAAACCACATTATCGGAAATCCCCATCTTCTGGACAAGGTTTTCAATCGCCTCCTTTTCTGCCCCGTCTCCAGCAAATACAAGCTGTACGTTTGGTTTTTGTTTCAATATTCCGGCCAAGCCGCGCAAAAGCGCATCATGGCCCTTGTCAGGCGTAAACCTGGCTATCATGCCTATAACGCTGTAGTCCCTTTTTATTCCAAACCTGTCCTTCAGCTTATCCTTTTCTTCTTCTGAAAAATCCCTGAGGAATTTCTGCACTTCTATGCCGTTGTATATCAAAGAAACCCTGCCTTTATCCAGGCTGAAATAGCTGACCAGATTTTCTTTTACTGCATCGCTTATCGCAATTACCTTCTCCCCCCACGATGGCAACATCAGCCTGCCTATATTTTTATTAAAAAACCCATGGCATGTGGTTACAAAATGCACGCCTGCCAATTTTGAGACAAAAAATCCGATTACCTGCGTAATCCTTGTCTGGCTGTGCACAATATCTATACCCAGCTTCCTGGCCATTTTTGATATTTCAAAAATGGCTCTGAAAACCTTCGGGCTTAATTCAGATTTTGTAAGTATATCTATCTTTATGTGCGAAACCCCTGCCTGTGTTAATTCAGGAACAAGCATGCCTCCGTTAGATGCGACAAAAATCTCATGGCCCCTGGCCTTCATGGCCTTTGCAAGGCTGACTGTGTATGTGCTGATCCCGCCGATATTGAGATGCGTAGTTAACAATAATATTTTCATATTTAATTATTTGTAGGGAACGGTTTTAAACCGTTCCCTACGCTATTTTCTCCATCACTAATTTATACACTTCTTCCACGCCAATGCTTTTCATACATTTATTATTCTTACACTTAGCTTTATAACATGGGCTGCATTTAATATCTTTTCTTATAACAATTCCTTTTTCATTCGGCTCAAAATGCCTCGCAGGGTCAGTCGGCCCGAATAACACTATAAAATCAGTGCCTACGCTTGAGGCAATATGAAGAGGCGCGCTGTCTCCTGTGATAAAAATCCTGCATCTTTTTATAAGCGCCCCGAGCTGCCCAATGGATGTCTGGCCTACTGCATTCACAGGCTTTGTGCCTGATATATTCATAAAGTCTCTTGTTGCGCTAGTAGCGTCTGCTGAACCTGTAAGCACCACCCTTATATCTTTCTCCGCAAGCATATCTGAAAGCTTCGCAAATTTTTTCAAAGGCCATCTCTTTGTTTCCCATCTCGGGCTGGACCCGATATTCATGCCCACAAGAATCTGGCTGCTGTTAACCCAGGCATTTTTCAAAAGGCGTTCTATATATAAAAAATCTTCTTTGGAAGGCCATGTTTCAAGATATCTGGAAGCGCCTGTTGTATCAAGACCAGCGCTTTTAAGTATCTTGAACTGCTCATCCAAAGGGGTTGCCCTGACTTTCAGGTACTTTATTCTTTTGTTTACAAAAAAACTGAATTTACCGTTGTCATAACCGAATCTTTGGGGGATCGCGCCAAGCCAGGATATCGCATGGCTAGTTTTATTATTCTGAAAATCTATAGACATATCAAAATTTTTCCGCCTCAAAAGCCTGGATATTTTCAACATGCCTTTCAGCCCTTTGTCTCTGGATTTTTTATCATAAAGGATTAACTCGTCCACATAAGGGCAATTTTTAAGGACATTCTTGGATTTCTGGCCGATAAGAACGCTTATATGGGCATCAGGGAAATTATTCCTCAATAACCTGAGGCTGGGCACTATAAGTATCACATCGCCTATTGCCCCAAATTTTATCACAAGTATGCTTTTTCTTTTACAAGCCTCTTCGTAAACCTTGATAGTGTCATCAGTCATTTTTGTAAGGCTGTATTCCCTCTCAACTTTTTTCCTGGCTTCCACAGCCATGCTTCTGGAAAGATCCCTGTCTTTCAACGCCTTTATTATTGAATTCACCATTTCAAGTATATCCCCGGGCCTGACCAATATACCTGTCTGGCCATCTTCTATAATCTCTGTTGCCCCGCCTATGCGGGTAGCTATAACAGGTACCCCGCTTGCGCCTGCTTCAATAATAACCCGTCCGAATGCCTCCTGGCCGATTGATGGAAGCACCAGGAGGTCCAGCCCTGACATTATCTTCGGTATATCGTATTGAGCGCCGAGAAATTCAACAAATTTCTCTATCTCAAGCTGCTTTGCAAGGGCTTTTAATTTTTCTATGTACTCGGGTTTGTCCTTCGGGGCATCGCCTACAATCACAACCTTTACCTTCGGAAATAACCTTACCACCCTTGCGATTGCCTGCAGGAAAAATCCATGGCCTTTTATAGGGGTGACTCTGCCTATTATCCCTATTCTATATTCTGATTTGGAAGAATTATCAGGCGCGTTGAATTTAAATTTATCCAGGTCCACTCCCCGCGGGATAAGTCTTACCCTTTCATGAGGCACGCCAAAATCTTCTATCATGTGGCGGCCTATTACTGAACTTGCCACAATCACAAACCTCGCCCATCCTGTTACGCGGCTTATAAAATGATTTGAATAATAACCATGGGCGGTTGTGATAAATTTAGCCCCGGTATGCCGGCTTGCGAAAAATGCGATTATGTTCGGGATCCTGGAACGGCTGTGCACAATATCCACGCGTTCCTCTTTTATAATTGCCTCCAGTTTCTTAATGGAGCTTACTATTGTAAATGGGGATTTTTTATGGACAGCTAGCTCTATGTGTTTGACATTCATCTCTATGAGATTATTTACAAGCTTGCCGCCGCCAGACACAACAATAACCTTATGCCCGCGCTTTATAAGCTCTTTGGACAGATCAATTGTTCCTGTCTCCACCCCGCCTACGTCAAGTTTTGGAAGAATTTGAAGAATATTCATAGATTTCTAACCTGTCTGAGTCAGCTGGCGCTAAATTGCTTCAGCATGGCGTTAATTCACAAATCAAGTCATACTCGTTTTGTGAATTAACGAGCGTAGATTAAATTAGTCCTTTTAACCTTTCTGCAATTTTCTCTCTATCATTAAGCCTTCTCACCCCTGGCCTTGTTTCCAGAATTTCTTTTATCTTATTATAAATTCCATCAGGTGTTGCAGTATGTATATACCCCTGCTCTTCAAGACTCGAAATCATTGAATTATATTTTTCGTTCACCCTTAACCCTTTACCCGCTTGCCCCGAGCAACGTCGAGGGGCTACCCTAAACACTATGGTACTCTTGCCAGAACTCGCAGCCTCTGATATCATAGACATACTTTCCGGCGAAGTTACTATCACATCGCTTAATCCAAATATACCAGGCACTGCCCCTTCTATATTCTTTTCATTTGCAATAATAAGCAGTTTGCAGTTCTTTCTGCCGCTCAATTTTTCTTTTATCAGTTTATCTATCTCCGCAGAAGTCCTTCTTGAAGTTGAAGCATAAATATCAATATTTTTTCCTTCAGAAATCTTTATAACTGCGTCCAGAACTCTCTCCACATCGCTCTTTTCTAATCTAAACCCTTTCGCGTCTCCTCCGATAAGCACTCCTATCCCGCCCTGGTTTGGAATTTGCCTGCCCCGAGCTAAGTCGAGGGGTAATTTGTTTATTGTTATTTCCATTAACTTATCGTTTATTCTATTAGGAGCCCCTTCGGTTACTAATATATTAGGGGCAGGGAACAGTTTAAAACCGTTCCCTACAGTTATTGCGTCATGACGCGGTAATATAATCAAATCTATTTTCCTGCCGCAGCCAAAACCTGGTTTCATCATCAAAACATTTTTAGCGTTATTTTCATATTTTAAAAATATATTCGCCGCAACCGTAGATGCCCCGCAGGAAATAACAATATCTGCGTATTTATTTTTTACAGCTTCGTAAGATTCTTTTGTAAGGCATAATTTAAGACACCTCAAACACCCCTGGCATCTTCTTGAAGCAAAAATACTCGCAAGATTCAGGAACATTTTTGTAAAATTATTTTTAAATCTCACGTCTACTGCATGGATTTTTACAATAGGTTTTTCTTCTATGCCTCGAGCCTTAAGCCTGAAGCCTAGAGCTTCTTCTATCATTTCTGCAACTGCCGTTGCCTGATTAAAATGCCCTGCCTTGCCATCTCCCAATATTATCACAGTGCGCTGGGGAGTGCTTTTCCATCTTTTGTGCGACCATAGCCATTGT
>CAKKRB010000182.1 GCA_919902485.1 Omnitrophica bacterium GWA2_41_15
CTGAGCACAAATATAGTTGTGAATAACGGAGATACAGTGGTTTTAGGAGGGCTGATCAAAGAATCCAGGACAAACACCAGGACAAAAACCCCGTTTTTAGGAGACCTGCCGATAATTGGCGCAGCTTTCAGAAAAGATTCAGATACTACGATAAGAAAAAACCTTTTGATATTTGTTACCGCAAGTATACTAAGCCCGGAAGGAGAGAGATTAAAATGAAAATAAAAAATATCAAAGACGTGGCAAGGGAAGCCGGAGTGTCAATAGCCACTGTTTCCAGAGTTGTCAACAAGCTGTCGTCTGTAAAAAAATACAACAAAGAAAAGGTGGAAGAGGTTATTAAAAGGTTAAAATTCAGGCCTAATCTCAGCGCGCAGCGCCTTGCGTCAAAGCGCAAAAATAACGCCATAGGCCTTATTATTCCGAGATACAGCGACATATTTCATTCATTTTATGCGCTGCAGATTTTGCAGGGAGTCGGGATTGCAGTAGAGCGGCTGAAGCTGGACCTGCTTTTACATATTACAAGCGGCGAAACTTTTTTGAATATCTCTAATGTGGAAGGCGTAATATTTTCTGATATCATAGGAAACGAGGAGCAGGTTGACAGCGTAGTGGAGGCGGGATTGCCCTGCGTTATAATGAATTATTATACCAAAGACCTGCCCGTATCCTGTATATCGATAGATAATTTCAGCGCGGCTGTAGATGCGGTTAATTATCTTGTAAAATTGGGGCATTCAAGGATCGCTACCATTACAGGCGCTTTAAAAACACAGGTGGCTATAGACAGGCTTAACGGATACCTGACAGCGCTTGAAAAAAATAAGATCGAAAAAAGGAAGGAATATATAAAATACGGAGATTTCGGAAGGGAGTCTGCCAGGGTGCTTACCAAAGAACTTATAAGGATGAAAACTCCTCCGACTGCGATATTTGCAGCAAGCGATGAAATGGCAGTAGGCGCGATACAGGTCTGCCTTGAAAACGGAGTCAGCGTGCCTAAAGATATTTCAGTGATAGGTTTTGATGATAATTTCCTGGCTTTAAATTACAGCCCGATACCTCTTACAACTATAAGGCAGCCATTGCATAAGATGGCTGTAACCGCCACGCAAACGCTCAATCAGATTATACAGAAAAAGACAAGGTCTAACAAAAGGATGGTGCTCGCAACTGAACTGGTGGAGAGAAGCTCCTGTCAGCCCCTTGCGTAGGGGAGGGTTTGAAACCCGCCCCTACTTATTCATCGGAGGTATATATGATTGTCATAAAGAAAGCCCTGATATTTCTCATAGGTTTTATATGCGCGTGGGTTTTATTTTCCGCAGGGATCAAGAAAGGCGTCTGCCAGATAAATATACCGCCCGGAATTTCTTTTTCAGCAGACAGCAGTAATTTTTATTTTTTTGACAGGGATGAGGCCAGGATATATAAATATAACACCCAGGGAAAATTTACCCGCGCCTATTCTATAAAAGAATTAGGAAAAGACCTCCAGCCTAAATAGCGTGTTCCGATTACTCGTATCAGATAAAAAAGGCAGGATATTAGATATCCCGGGAATAGACGCCGCAGGGATGAAGGCAGGCTGTTTTTTTAAGCCTGGCAGGGAGGAGTTTATAAAAATTCCTCCTGGCAGCAGGCTTTTTATGCTGCCTGGTAGAATGCCTGTGGGTTACGACACAAAGACATACGAAGTCAGAGTATTAGAGAATTATTTTGCAGTGGCTGTTTTTATGTCTCCTGGGTTTACAAGCACCTATAGCGCCGCTTATACCGGATTCCCTCTCCCCCGTGGGGGAGAGGGTGGGGTGAGGGGGCGCAATGATATCCTGCCACTTTTCTGTTACACTGCAGCTGGTTTTTATAAAGGCGATATCTATGTTACAGCAGTTAAAGTTGATAGATCATCCAGGCATGACCCTGGATTTATAGACATCGGTTTAGTAAGAAAAAATACTGTAAAAATAAAAAGGATATTTCCCATGAACAGGCTGATTGGCCATCTTGCGGATTGCGCCTTGGTTCACGGATGTCCTGGCGCCCAGAATTTTTTCTTATCAAGAGAGGAATGTCCTTTGCCGACATCGCCTTCCTGCAATGCCAGTTGTTCAGGTTGCATTTCATTGAAAACGCAGCCAAGAATAAAATTTATACCTTCTCCAGAAGAGGTAGCTGAGACAGCTTTATTTTATATTCATAATTTGAAAAATGCAGTAGGGGGCGGTCGCGGCCGCCCCCTGCTTAGTTTTGGCCAGGGCTGCGAAGGCGAACCATTGCTCCAGGCTGATTTGATTGAAAAATCAATAAGATTAATAAGAAAAACAACCTCGCAGGGCATTATAAACATCAATACCAATGCCAGCAAGCCTGAATCTATTTCCAGGTTATTTGATATTGGATTGAATAGCATCAGGGTCAGCATGAATAGCGTCAGAAAAGAATATTATGAAAGATATTACAAACCGAGAGGTTATGATTTTCAGGATGTTTTATCTTCTATAAGAGCAGCGAAAAAGAAAAAAGGGTTTGTATCGGTTAATTACCTTACCATGCCGGGATTTACTGATTCAAAAGATGAATTCAAGGTTTTTAAGGAATTTATAGAAACCTACCAGATAGACATGGTCCAATGGCGTAACTTGAATTTTGA
>CAKKRB010000183.1 GCA_919902485.1 Omnitrophica bacterium GWA2_41_15
CTCCCGAGATCAATAAAGTGATTTGGTGTAAAGACCCAACCAACGTCCTTGCTATAAATCCTGCTAACTATTTTTTTTTCAATGCTTTGAGCCATATAAATCACCTCTTCTTTGTCACAAAAAGTATATATTTTTTGTGACAAGAAGTCAAGGCATTTTTATTACATTATTGGGAATGATACCATAGATCGTTACCCCCTCCCTTATGAGGGGAAGTTAACAAAGCTTCTTTGTATAAGTAGAGAAGTTTTTGAAAAATTAAAGGCGGCTTTGGCTGAATTCGGATTAAGGCCAAAACCAACGCCATCTAAACTAAAAACGCCTTTTCGGCAAAAACCCTCTAAAAAAGAACCTCTAAGAAACTCTGAGGGCGACGATCTTAAAACAGATAGAGATAAATGTATCAACTCTTTTGAGCCTTCAAATATTATTTATACCCGTAACTCTTCCCTTTGGAGGATACGGAATCTAAGAGCGTGGTTCAAAGAACAAGAATCTTACGAAGATTTAAGGTACCTCAAATCTTATTCAATAGAAATTTAATGAAAAGAGGCACATACTAGTGTAAATTAAGAGTCTCTTTTGGAAGGAGGACTCTTGTATGTGCCCACTCTCATATTATCAAATTATGCGTAATTGTAAAGATAAACGAGCACACCGGTACCAGATGGTTCAATACGCGTTTAAACACGGCATTAAGCCCGCGGCCAGGGCATTTCATACATCGCCTGTAGTCGTGCGTAAATGGCTGAGTCGTTTTAAGGAAACCGGCTATGAAGGGTTGCTTGATTTATCCCATAAGCCGCATTACTCTCCCCGCGCCACACCTCAAAATCTCAAAGATCATATCATCGGCCTTCAGAAGAAATACCGCCGCCTCGGAGCAAGGCAAGTTAAAACTCTTGAAGGCCTTACGCAGGCTCCTAAGACCATCCGTAAAATCTGGAAAGAAGCCGGCGTATCGCACCGACGGCGAAAGAAGAAATATATTACCAAACAAAACCTGCGCGAAGTTAAAAAGAAGTTTTACCTCTTCCAGCAGTCCTGCGAAGATACCAAAGATTTAACGGATATTCCCGAATACTGGACCCAGATGAAACGTTTAAATCTGCCTACAGTACAATATACCCGCAGAGAGATAAGCTGTGGTGTATTATTCCTTGGATTTGCCAATGAGCTCTCACTCATACACGCTACGCTCTTCGCAGCTTACATCAATCATCAGATGGCAAAGTACAAAGCAATGCCCGAAGACTCAGCACGCTGCCAGACAGATAACGGCTCCGAATTCATTGGCTCATGGAATGCCAAAGAGCCTTCCGCTTATACTAAAGCAATAGAATCATTGCCCGGGCAATTCCATACTACGATATTCCCCGGAGCTCACAGGATGCAAGCCGACGTTGAAACAATACACGGCCTTATGGAGACAGAATTTTATGAAATAGAAACATTCACTAATAGAGCAGATTTTATGAGCAAGGCTAATACTTATCAACTATTCTTTAATCTTGAACGGCCCAATACTTACAAAGAAGATAAAACGCCTTGGCAGTTAGTTCAGGAGAAAAAGCCCGGCTTGGATAAACGGTTACTAATGACCTCTGCCGTTGATCTCGATGTACTGCTCAATAACTATACTTCTCTTTTGGCTCAAGGGGGTAAGAATCTATTGACCAATCCCTAAAGTGGATAGGCGATTACAAAGTCAGCGCCTAAATTTTGAGATTCGTTCTTAGAATATAAGCGAAGAATCCTGATTTGCGATAAAAATAATGAATCTTCAATATCCTTTGCAAATTTTATGTATTCTTCTAACTTGCCCTCTGACCTTAAATTGACAACGATTTCTGCGCGACCGGCATTATTTGAGGAAGTTTCAGGCCTAATATCGCTAATAACGATATTGGCCTGTTTAGCCAGGTTCTCTAATTCACTAAGAATAGAAACTATTGGATCGCTCTTTAGGGCATCTGCCTTAAAGTATGGCAAATAACCGCTGTATCTTGATTCAATTTCAGCTTTATGGCTGTTTAACCATTTATATTTCTTTATTTTTGAACGCGCGTCTTCTATTCTTTGGTCTAAAAAGATATATTTTTTAATAACAGGGATAATCGTAGAATTTATCAATAAAGCTGCCAAAAAAGCCCCAACCAAGGCATACAAAATCTTCTTTTCTTTTTCTCTAGAAAGTTTAATCATCTTCGTTTCGCGCAATTAATTTCGAAATTCACAAACTCTTTTGATTCTCCTTTTTCTTTAGAAGCATATTTGA
>CAKKRB010000184.1 GCA_919902485.1 Omnitrophica bacterium GWA2_41_15
GTCCATTCAGAGTGCCTTACAGGAGATATATTTGGTTCAAGAAGATGCGATTGCGGAGACCAGCTTCACAGGTCATTGGAACTTATAGGCAAAAAACAAAGGGGAGTTCTATTGTATATGAGGCAGGAAGGCAGAGGCATTGGCTTTGCAAATAAGATAAAGGCTTATGCATTGCAGGATAAAGGCCTGGATACAGTAGAGGCAAATGAACAATTAGGATTCAAACCTGACCTGAGAGATTATGGCATAGGCGCGCAGATACTTACAGATCTGGGATTAAAAAGCATACAGTTGATTACAAATAATCCAAGGAAGATTGTGGGGTTGGCTGGTTACGGCCTTAAAGTGACAAGAAGAGTTCCCGTTGAAATAAAACCCAATCTTACCAACATTAGATATCTAAAAACAAAAAAAGAAAAATTAGGACATAGGTTGAAATTAAAAAAGGGAGGTGTAGAATGTATAAGGTAATACAGGGCGAACTTGTTGCAAAGGCCAGGAAATTCGGTATCGTAGCCTCAAGGTTTAATGATTTTATTACCCAGAGGCTTCTGGAAGGCTGCGTGGATGAACTTGTAAGGCATGGCGCAAAGGAAAGCGACATAGAAGTAATATGGGCGCCTGGCGCATTTGAGATTCCTGTTCTTGCAAGCCGCATGGCAAAAAGCAAGAAATATGATTCAGTGATATGCCTGGGCACTATAATAAAAGGAGCAACGCCTCATTTTGATTATATTGCGAATGAAGCAGCCAAGGGTATTGCGAATGTTTCTTTGAATACAGGCCTTCCTGTGATATTTGGAATCATTACAGCTGATTCAATAGAACAGGCAATAGAAAGGGCTGGCACAAAACAGGGCAATAAAGGCCGCGACGCAGCGCGTTCAGCCATTGAGATGGCAAACCTGGTAAAAGAGCTTTAATATGCGAAAAAGAACTCTGGCAAGGGAATGCGCTTTAAAGATTCTATACAGGATAGATATTGCCAAGGAGTCTGTGGATTCCAGCCTAAAAGACTTCTGGTCAAAATCAGGGGGCGCTGTAAATAAAGATACGCATGATTTTGCAGAAGTTCTGGTAAAAGGCGCGCGCGAAAACCTTAAGACAATAGATGAGGTTATTTCAAAACATACGGATAACTGGAATATATCCAGGATGGCTGTAATAGACAGGAATATATTACGCATGGCTGTCTATGAAATGCTATATCAGGAAGACATACCGCCCAATGTTTCCATAAACGAAGCAATAGAGCTTGCGAAAAAGTACGGAGATATTGATTCAGGAAAGTTTGTCAACGGTATCTTGGACAAGATAAAGAAAACAGAATGCAAAAAGTAGCTGACCTTCACGTCCATACAAATATCTCTGACGGCACCTTTTCTCCTGAAAAGGTTGTGGAATACGCCAGGATGCAGGGCCTGGACGGTATCGCTATAACAGACCATGATACCTGCGCTGCTATTGCGCCTGCTATGGCTTTAGCCGGGGATATGAATATTGAGATTATCCCGGGCGTGGAATTGACAGCGGAATTGTATGACGATGAAATACATATACTGGGATATTTCATAGACTGGCAGGATGAGCTATTCACAAAAAAACTGGAGGAGTTCTGCAGGGTAAGAGAAGAGAGGGCAAAGGAGATTTTAAGAAGGCTGGGAGAACAGGGTATTGACCTAAAATATGAGGACCTGATGGAGATTGCAGGCCCAGGGCCAGGTTCTGTAGGCAGGCTGCATATAGCGCAACTTTTATATAGAAAAGGCAAGGTGGCCTGCATCAGGGACGCGTTTACAAAATATATAGGTGCTGACTCGCCCGCGTATGTAAAAAAATTCAAGTTGTCTCCGAAAGAAGCTGTGGATATGATAAAGTCTGTAGGAGGCGTGGCTGCGCTGGCACATCCTAAGACTATAAATACAGACAATAAATCTTTAAAAGATATTGTGTGTATGCTCGCGGCTGAAGGCATTCAGGCTATAGAGGTTTATCATTCTGACCATAATGCCGGGGATTCGGCTGAATTTAAAAAAATAGCGGATAAATACGGCTTGCTGATTACAGGCGGTTCTGACTGCCACGGGCTTGGAAAAAAAGAAGTCTTGCTGGGCAAGATAAAAGTTCCGTATGAGCTTGTGGAAAAATTAAGACTTTCCGTTGGCCGAACGGAAATAGGTTAAACAATATGAATAAACATGAAGTTTTTATGAAAAAGGTGCTGGAGTTGGCTGAAAAAGGCAGGCTGACTACCAGCCCGAATCCTATGGTAGGCGCGCTGGTTGTTAAAAATAGAAAAATTATAGCAAGCGCTTATCACAGGCGGCCAGGAGGGCTCCACGCAGAAGCAATTGCATTGAAAAGAGCTGGAAAGATTGCAAAAGGCGCAGCGCTTTATGTGAATATGGAGCCGTGCTGCCATTTAGGCAGGACGCCCCCTTGCGCAAAAGCAATTATAAAAAGCGGGATAAAAAAAGTCTTTTTTTCAATGATAGACCCTAATCCTTTAAATAACGGTAAAGGTAAAAAGGAATTAGAGAAAAATGGCATAAAGGTCAGTGTTGGGCTTTTAGATAAAGAGGCGCGAAAATTGAACGAAGTTTTTATAAAGTATGTTACGAAGAAAATGCCGTTTGTGACAATAAAGGCTGCCGAGTCTTTAGATGGTAAAATAGCTACAAGGACAATGGATTCCAAGTGGATTACCTCTGAGGCGTCAAGAGACTATGCGCATGCTTTACGCAGCGAAATGGACGCTGTGCTGGTAGGTGTAAATACTATCATAAGAGATAATCCTATTCTTACCTCCAGAAGAAATAAATCTCCGATAAAGATAGTGCTTGATTCTTATCTCAGGGTTCCTGAAAATGCTAATATTTTTTCACGCAAATCCCCTGTATTAAATATAGTAGCTATTTTAAGAAAAACCCTGAAACATAAAAATGCAATGAAGAAAATAACAAGGTTAGGCAAAAAAAGCGTTTTGGTTATTGCGTGCCCTGGAAAGAACAACAGGATTGATTTAAAATGGCTTTTAAGAGAACTAGCAGAACTTGAGATAAGCCGCTTGTTGGTGGAAGGCGGAGGCGATACTATAGCTGGATTTATTGAACAGGGCTTTGCAGACAGGGCGTTATTTTTTATAGCCCCAAAGATTATAGGTGGAAGAAATGCCGTGACTTCTGTTGAAGGCAAAGGCATAGATAGAATTAGTCAGGCTATAGAGTTAAAAGATGTAAAAGTTGAAATGATTGGCAGAGATATTTTAGTCAGCGGCAAACCGTTAATTCACAAAACGAGTATGACTCATTTTGTGAA
>CAKKRB010000185.1 GCA_919902485.1 Omnitrophica bacterium GWA2_41_15
GTCATCAAGTGAGCCACTATTATTATTTTTGGCTCCATTTTAATTATCGCCAACAACGATCTTCCAGTTTCCATGCGAGCTCGCAGCCTCAGCGACGCCACTATCATAACCTCAAGGGTAGAATAAATTCCATAGTAAAAGCCTGAGATTATTCCATAGCAGCAGTAGTCGTTTTTCTTTCTTTTTGGTTCTTTTTCTTTCTTTGTGAATACTGTGGATATTGTTGATAAGTAGAGAGGCATTTCCAAATTGTCGTTATTTTCAAAGACCCATCTCAAAATACCTAATGGTTTGATATGGGTTGTGACGAGATCGTGGCTGTAAAGTCAGCTATGAACGAATATTTTGAAGATAATGCGATAGTTATTGAAAAATACGCCTTTCGGTGTGACAGTGTCACCGGGAGGTACAGAAATGATAGGAGTAGCGATGTTCACCACAATCAAGACACTTTGGGAGAAGCACAAGAACAAATCGGTGATAGCCGAATTAACCGGCCATGACTGGAAGACCGTCTCCAAGGTAGTAAAGCTTATAGAGACTGGAGGTAAATGCCTTGAGAAGAAACCTCATCCTCGTATCCTTGACCCTTATAAGGAGAAGATAGTCGAATGGCTTGAAAAAGAAGGATTAAATGGTTTAAAGACATTCGAGCGCTTGCGTTCGGAAGGAGTTAAAATCGGCTACACAACCGTCAAAACCTATCTGGCCGATATAAAGAAGCGAGACGAAATATTCATAAGGATTCAAACCTCGCCTGGGGAAGAGGCTCAAGTAGACTTTGGATATGTAGGCCTGACTCTCGACAATAACTCTAAGAAACGAAAGACATGGGTTTTTAATATGCGCTTGTCTTATTCCAGGCTTGATTACTATGAGAAGGTCTATGACCAGAGGGTGGAAACGTTTATCCAATGCCACATAAATGCCTTCGCATACTTTAGAGGAATTCCCGGAACGGTCAGGATTGACAACCTGAAGGCCGCGATATTAGAGGCCAATTTTTACGAACCTG
>CAKKRB010000186.1 GCA_919902485.1 Omnitrophica bacterium GWA2_41_15
AATAACCGCCTTGTATTCATAGATAATTTTGACCCTTCCAATAAAATCGCAATGGGTATCACAATACTTGAGCAGGATAAAAAAGATAATGTGTCGCTAAAGATAAGCGCGCATGAAGCAAAGTGGATAGACGGCAAATGGATTTTTTCCAGCATACTGATGTATAAATTAGACGATAAAGGCGTGGTAGTGGGATCACCTGAATTCGTCCAGGAAAAACCAATGACAATGGAAAAACCCAAGGATATCATATCAAAAGGCACAAATTATGAGTATATGAGCTTCCGCGACCTTTCTAGTTACATAAAGAATTTTTCTGAGACCTCGCCAAAGCTCATTACAAGGCTTCGCGTGGATCTGCATCAGAAAATAAGCCTTTCATTTGTAAGCCTTATTGTAATATTGATAGGGGCTGGCTTTGCATTAAAGGTAAGACAGCGCGGCAAGGCCACTGCCTTAATCGGAATAGGAGCAAGTATTGTGATAGGATTTATCTATTACGCTTTTATGGCAAGCTGTATTGCTCTCGGTAAAAGCGGAGTGCTCCCTGCCTTCCTCTCAGCTCACCTCGCAAACATAATATTCGGAACAATAGGGATAATATTGATAAGAAATTAATGTAGGGGAGGGTTTCAAACCCTCCCCTACAAAATTTTATGTTCCAAGTTCCCAGCTGGCAAGGTATTTTTTCTGAAAAGGCGTTAAGGTGTCTATCTGGACAGCCATGCTCTTTAGTTTGAGCCTGGCTATTTCTTTATCTATTGCTTCAGGCATCCTGTAGACTTTCTTGCTAAGCTTGGAATAATTCTTTACAAGATATTCAGCGGCAAGCGCCTGGTTTGCAAAGCTCATGTCCATGACTATCGCAGGATGGCCTTCTGCGCACGCGAGATTTACCAGCCTGCCTTCGCCTAAAAGATTAATGCGCCTTCCGTCTTTTAAAAGATACTCCTCTACGCCGTTACGGATAACGCGTTTCTTCTTACTCATCTTTTCAAGGGCTGGTATATCTATCTCAACATTGAAATGGCCTGAGTTTGCGACTACTACGCCGTCTTTCATTGCTTTAAAATGATCTTCCGCGATAACTGTTGTATTCCCTGTAAGGCTTACAAATAAATCTCCTTTTTTAGCAGCTTCTTTCATAGGCATTACTGAATAACCGTCCATTACTGCTTCCAGGGCCTTTGTAGGATCTATTTCTGTAACTATAACATTGGCTCCCATTCCCCTTGCGCGCATGGCAAATCCTCTGCCACACCAGCCGTAACCCAGCACGACAACTATTTTTCCAGCCAAAAGAATATTTGTAGCCCTTATAATCCCATCCACTGTTGACTGGCCTGTGCCGTAACGATTGTCAAAAAGATGCTTTGTATCCGCGTCATTTACAGCGATTACAGGAAAAAGAAGCTTTTTATTCTGCTCAAGGCTCCTGAGCCTTATTATGCCAGTGGTAGTCTCTTCTGTGCTGCCAAACATATCAGGCACAAGATGTTTTTTGGCTTTATGGATTGTTGAAACAAGATCTGCGCCGTCATCCATTGTTATGTGCGGCTTCAGCGCCAGGGAACTTTCTATATGAAAATAATACACCTCATTACTCTCGCCTCTTCTTGCGAAAACAGGTATATTAAAATCTTTCACCAAAGAAGCTGCGACATCATCCTGAGTGCTCAAGGGATTGGATGCGCACAGATTCACATCTGCGCCGCCAGCCTTTAAGGTATTCATCAGCACTGCTGTCTCTGTTGTCACATGAAGGCATGCACTTACTTTCACAGCCTTTAATGGTTTTTCTTTTGAGAATCTTTCCCTTATAAGCTTAAGGACAGGCATGTTCTCATCTGCCCATTCTATCCTTAATTTTCCGGTAGGAGCTAATTTTATATTGCTTATATCGTATTTCATTCCATCCTTTCCATCTTTCGCCATCTAGACACCGCATCTGAATCCAGATGCGGTGTCTGACAAGGTTAAATGCAGCCCTTTCTTAATAAATCTACCTTGTCAGTTTCTTCCCATGTAAAACCTTCTTCTTCTCTGCCAAAGTGCCCGTAAGCAGCTGTCTTTTTATAAATAGGCTTAAGAAGATCCAGCTCTGTTATTATGCCCCTCGGCGTAAGGTCAAAATGTTCCCGTATAAGGATTGAAATCTTTTCTTCTGAAATTTTTCCCGTGCCGAATGTCTCTACCATTACTGCCAATGGCTCTGGCTTTCCTATTACATACGCAAGCTGAATGCAGCATTTCTTAGCAAGGCCTGCGGCTACTATATTTTTAGCAACATATCTCGCCATATACGCGGCTGAACGGTCAACCTTTGTCGGATCCTTGCCTGAAAAAGCTCCGCCGCCGTGTGGTATGACTCCGCCGTACGTATCCACTACTATTTTTCTTCCTGTCATTCCTGTGTCAGACTGAGGCCCGCCTATTAAGAACTTGCCTGTCTGGTTTACATAGTATTCTGTTTTGTCGTCAACAAGTTTACCCAATATAGGCCTTGCTATCTTTTCTATAATCTCTTTTCTTGCTTTTTCAGTTATGTGTTCTCCGCTTTTATCCAATATCTCTTCTGTGTGCTGACATGCCAAGACCACTGAATTTATCCTGGCCGCTTTACCGTCCTTATACTCAACTGTTACCTGGCTTTTGGAATCAGGCCCGAGATACTTCAGCGTTTTGGTTTTTCTGACCTCAGCCATTTTTCTAACAAGTTTATGCGCCAGCATAATCGGTAAAGGCATCAGTTCCGGCGTCTCGTCGCACGCATAACCTACCATAAATCCCTGGTCGCCTGCCCCGCCTTTATCAACTCCCTGCGAAATGTCAGGAGACTGGGCGTGTATTGTATTTACAACAGCGCACGTCTCGTAATCCATTCCGTATTTAGGGTCTGTGTAACCTATATCTTTTACAACTTTCCTTGCGGTATTGATTACATCCACATAAGCGGTAGTGGTGATTTCTCCGCCTACTATAATAAGGCCCATTGTTACAAAGGTCTCGCACGCAACGCGGCCCCTTGAATCCTGGCGCAAAACCTCATCCAGTATTGAATCTGAAATCTGATCGCACAACTTATCAGGATGGCCCTCTCCAACTGATTCCGATGTGATATAATATTTACCTTTTGGCATTTACCCTCCCTTTTGCATTATTGTAGGGGGCGGTCACTGACCGCCCCTACTAAATTCCTTTTCAGCCTCGTCCAGTGATTTTTTATCGCCTATATCAAACCATTTTTTATCTTTAAATACAAAACCGTACAGGTCTTCCCTTTTATAAAGCCACTCCAGAAAATAACCAGGTGCGTCTTTTGCATTCTCTAGCCCTAGATATTGCTTCATTATACCTAATCTTTCCTTTGGGAAAAAATAAAGGCACATTGCCGCAAGTGTAGAGGCCGGGTTGGTTGGCTTTTCCTTAAAATCAACAACTTTATTATTTTTATCAACGGATACTATACCGTATTTACCTGCAAGAAGCAAGTCTTTTATATCATAAAGGCCCAGGGTTATGCAGGGCCTTTTGGATGCGCAGAAATCAGCAAAGATAGAAAGATCCGCCTTGAAAAGATTATCTCCTGCCAGCACCAGAAGGTCATCTTTTATATTTTTCTTTTCTATAACAAATTCTATGTCGCCTGTGGCGCCAAGCCTGTTCTCATTAGAAGTGGTCCTGTCGTCAACGACGGTTATCTTCTTTGAGCTTGAAAACTTCTTTCTCCAGTCTTCGAAATTCTGGTAAAATTTTTCATTTGTAACAATAAAAACCTCGTCCACCTCCTTCAAAGGCTCAATGAGGTCAAATATATATTCCAGGACAAGTCTGCCAGCCACTGGTAAAAGCGGCTTCGGGGTATTTAAAGTCAACGGATAAAGCCTTGTAGCGTATCCTGCGGCTAATAGCAATACTTTCATTTTTCGAGAACTATTGTTATATCTTTCCTAATTCTTTTTTAAGATAATCTATTGTTTCTACCGGCGTAGGGTCTATGTTATTAAGAATTGCCAGGTAATAACTTACAAAATCCCCTATATACATCAGCGAATAAACCCTTGCAAGCCTTCCGCCGTTTTGCTTTTCCAGCATAATAACTTCAGCGCCTGATTTTTTAATAATAGGCGCGGATATTCTAATACGCTGCTTTATTCTTTCGTGGTCATCTTTATCGCACAGCATTACGACTTTAAAGTTCTTCAGCATATCTTTCGGAAACATCCAGCCAACTATCTCATTATGATTCATTTCAGGCAGAACATTGCTGGATGAAAGCGCCTTTGAATTCTCCGCAATCTGCTCCCTCCACCTGATGCTCACGGCTTCAGTAGTGTCTGACATGCCGTATATTATGGAATATCTTCTGTAAAGCTTGGAGGCTATCTGTTTGGAGATATTTTTTTGCGCGGCAATATCAGGCCCTATTTCTTCGTCTCTTATACTGCAAAGTATACGATAAAGTTCTTTTACGTCATTTTCTTTATCCTTGATAAGCCCGAGCTTTGCTAAAACACCGAGCAATGTTATGGACATGTAACCAATGGCTGCCCTTGGGGGATATCCTGATGGAATTAATATATAATTAAGGTTATTTTTTAAAGCCAGCTCTTTTAATTTTCCTCCAGCGCCGATTGCGATTATAAAAGCTTTTCTCCTGAGCCCGTCATTAAAACACGAAAGCGTCTCTTCTGTGTTGCCTGAATAGCTTGAGCAGAATAAAAGCGTGCCCTCTCCAGCAAAATCAGGCAAGGCGTAATTGCGGCATATCGATACAGGGATTTTAAGCTCGCTTCCGAGATATACCTTTACAAGGTCAGCGCCTATGCCTGAGCCGCCCATCCCTGCGAAAACTATATTATCTATTCTACGGCTGTTAAGTAGGGGGCGGTCACTGACCGCCCCTACTCCTATGCTATAAGCATCCCGGCACTGTTCAGGCAGGCCCAGCATAAACTTCAACATGTCTGAAGAGTCAAGTTTCTCTATAAATTTCAAATTGTCCAGTTTATTCATGCTGAATTTAGCTTTTTTTGGTCTTCTTTAATAAAGGCATAAGCTCGTTAAGGCGCTTGTTTGTAAAAGTTTCTACCTCTTCGCCTGTAGGAAGTTTCATGGCTTCTTCTGCGACTTTTCTGGCATCTTCAAATCTTACATTGCTGATAACATATTTCATCTCAGGCACTAACACCGGGCTCATGCTGAATTCATCAAGCCCAAGCCCTAACAATATCAGGACAAATCCAGTCTCTGCCGCCATTTCTCCGCACATACCCACCCATATATTTTCTTTATGGCCTGAATCTATGATATTTTTTATGAGCCTGAGCACTGCCGGATGAGTCGGCTTGTAGAGATAGGCTATTTTTTCATTAGCCCTGTCTACAGCCAGGGAATACTGTATAAGGTCATTAGTCCCTATGCTGAAAAAATCCACTTCTTTGGCAAGCAGGTCGCAAGTGAGCGCAGCAGAAGGTATCTCTATCATAGCTCCCACCTCTATATTCTCATTAAAACTAACTTTTTTTACCCTTAATTCCTGTTTTGCTTCTTCTAAAACCTTTATGGCCTGCCTGAGCTCTCCAAGGCCTGATATCATCGGGAACATGATCTTAATATTTCCAAAGACGCTTGCGCGCAATATTGCCCTCAGCTGAACCTTGAAAACTTCTGGTTTTGCAAGGCAGAACCTTATAGCCCTCCAGCCAAGAAACGGGTTCATCTCGTGTGGAAATTTAAGCTGCGACAAAAATTTGTCCCCGCCTAAATCAAGTGTGCGTATGATAACAGGCTTTTTCGGAAGCCTGGTGGTGACTTTTTTATAGGCCTCAAACTGTTCCTCCTCGTCAGGAACGTCGTTCCTGTTCATGTAAAGAAATTCCGTGCGGTATAACCCTATGCCTTCTGCGCCGTGCGCAATAACAGAACTGACCTCGTTAGGCAATTCAATATTCGCTGAAATCTCAACCCTGTGGCCGTCAAGGGTAGTAGCTGGCGTATCCTTGAGGTTTAAAAGCGTCTTCTCAAACTCTACAAATTTTTGCTGTTTCGCCTCGTATTTTTTAAGGACCGTTTTATCCGGATTTATCAGTACAATACCGTCTGCGCCGTCTACAATCAGCATGTCGCCTGCCTTTACCCTCGCAGTTACATTTTCAAGCCCTACTACCGCTGGGATTTCCAGGGATTTTGCCATGATTGCCGTATGAGAAGTCCTGCCGCCTATATCTGTGACAAACCCTTTGACATTTTTCTTGTGCATGTTGGCGGTATCTGAAGGAGAAAGGTCATACGCAACAACTATCACCTCTTCTTTTAGGTCGCTCAAGGTCTTTTCCTGCGCGCCTATAAGATTTTTCAATATCCTCTTGCCGACATCTTCTATGTCGCTGGTTCTTTCTTTAAGATACTCATCGTTCATTTTGGAAAAAACTTTTATATATTTTTCTATGACCTTTGAAAATATATATTCTACGCATTTACGCTCTTTTTTTAGGCCCTCTATCACCTCCTCTATCAGCATCCTGTCTTCCAGGACCAATAGATGAGCGTTAAATATTTCTGCGTGCTGGGTGCCCATTTCTTTGGAAATCTTTTTCTGTATGGCCAGTATTTCTGAACGCGTCTTTATGAGGGCTTCTTCAAAACGGGTAATCTCGGAAGGGATAGCATCCTGCTTTATATCCTTCTCATTCACTATCAGCTGGCTTGTATCAAATAGAAATGCCTTGCCTATTGCTATCCCAGGCGAAGCTGGTATGCCTTTTAACATTATGACACGTCTCCCAGTATTATTTTCTCAAGCTCCCGAATCGCCTCTTTTGCGTCAGGACCGTTTACCTTGATATAGAGTTTTGCGCCTTTTTCCGCGGCAAGCGTCAAAAGCCCCATTATAGATTTTCCGTTCACTTCCTGCCTGCCCTTTTTCACAACAATGTCGCTTTCGTATTTATTGGCTATCTGCACGAATATCGCAGCTGGCCTGGCGTGAAGGCCCTGTTCATTCTGAATAATAAATTTCTTTTCTATCAGCATAATCGGCTCGCTTAATCAATAGATATCTTTTTGCCTTTTGTCTTAAGGGTAAGATCTATAATAATCTTTGAGAGTTTCTTGGCGTCGTGCCTTACATAGTTCTGTATATTGACCACATCGCCTTCTATGACGTTATAACCGTTCTCTATGATTTTATCCGAGTCAGCCGCAACAGGATATGCGCCCTCTTCTTCGTATTTCTTAAGAAATTCTTTAGGGACTTTTCCTGTATTAACAATGCAATAGTTAAGCACATCTGGCCGCGTATGGGCAACAAGCGCGTTCATATGGTCAAATGCCGTATAATGGTCTGTTTCGCCTGCCTGCGTCATTACATTGCATACATAAACTTTCGGGGCCTTTGACTGAGAGATCTTTTCAGTCATACCATCTACCAGAAGATTCGGGATAACGCTGGTATATAAACTTCCCGGGCCTAAAACAATTATATCCGCGTCTCCGATTGCTTCAAAAGATTCTTTGCTCGCTTTACAATGAAGCGGGTCTAAATAAACCTTTTGTATAGGCGCGTTCTGCTTGACTATCTTTGTTTCTCCTACAGTCTTCTGGCCGTTCCTGTATTCTGCGACAAGTTTCACCTTCTCAAACGTGGAAGGTATAACCCTGCCTCTTATCGCAAGGACTTTACTTGATTCTTTTATCGCCTTTTCAAAATCCCCTGTAACCTTGCACATAGCGGTTATAAAAAGATTCCCGAAACTATGCCCCTTTAGTTCTGACTCGTCCCCGAATCTAAACTGGAACAGGTCGCGCATAAGAGGCTCCGCGTCTGCAAGCGCTACAAGGCAGTTTCTTATATCGCCCGGAGGAAGTATGCCAAACTGTTCCCTAAGCCTGCCTGAAGATCCACCATCATCCGCAACTGTCACTATAGCTGTGATATTGCTTGTATGTTCTTTTAAACCGTGCAGGATAGTCGAAAGCCCTGTGCCTCCTCCGATTACCACTACCTTTGGCCCTTTTTCAAGCTGGCGGTAGTGATACATGATATCCACCAGTTCTTTTTCTCTCTGCGGAAGAAAAACCGCTACGAATGATTTCAGCATCCTCTTCATACCGTATATAACTATAAGGCTTCCGAGAATAACTATGGAAATCCCTATTGTTTTTGATCCGGGAAACTTTTTAAGCATCCATACCATGGAGCCTATGGCGACCAATAAAACGCCTGTGCCGGAAGTAAGTATCCAGCGTTTTATTTTCATTCCCGGATAAAGCCATTTTAACCTTCGCATATATACCTATGCCCTTCTTTGGTCTTCTTCTTTTATAATTCTGACAAGGTTTTTCTCGCTGTCTGCACCTTTTAATGAGTCCCTGAAAAATTTATCCTTTAATAATTTAGAAATGCGGGCAAGCGCCTTGAGGTGCGGACCTGAAGATTCTATCGGCGCCAATAACAAGAAAAATATATTGGCAGGTTCTCCGT
>CAKKRB010000187.1 GCA_919902485.1 Omnitrophica bacterium GWA2_41_15
GAACAGGACAGAATAAGGCCTGTTGACAGGACAAACCTTGCGCTGGCTTATATGGATGAATACATAAGACGGCCTGACCCGGATATTTTAGAAAAGGCATTGAAGCAATGCGACATTGCTCTTAAAACCGACAACTCGCCCAGTATCCCTTATGCCATAAAAGGCCATATTTATAATCTGCAGGGAGTAAGGCCGGAAGATGCAATTTTAGAACTTAAAAAGGCGCTTATACATGAAAATCGCAGCCCGTTTTTATACAATGAGATATCCGGCATCTATTATAAATCAGGGGATTATAACAGGGCTTTATTTTTCATAGACAGGGCCCTGGCCCTTTTTCCAGGCAACAAGGTTTTTGAAAAAAATAAATCGCTTATAGCTGATAAAATATGAAAATCACGCCTAAAACGCATATCCTTTTAATAGCCCTTATCATAGTTATAGTATTTTCGCCGTATCTCAAGAATGATTTTTCATGGGACGATAAATACCTGATAACGAATAATCCACACATAAAGGACTGGAGTTTTATTACAAAAATTTTCAGAGGCCAGCTATATGAAGGGGACGACCTGCACAGCAATTTTTACAGGCCGCTTCAGGCAGTCTCTCTTATGGTAGATTATTCAATCTGGAAAATGAATCCTTTCGGGTATCATTTTACGAGCCTCATGCTGCATATGTTCAACGCGGCATTGGTATACATTATTATTTACGCAATCGCCTTTTCACCTTATGTAGCATTTTTTACGGCTTTATTATTCGGCATAGCTCCGGCTATTTCAGGCATAACTTTTTATATTCCTGCCAGGTCTGATTTACTGATGGGGCTGTTTATGTTCTTATCAATAATATTTTTTATAAAATACAGGAGAGAGAACAATATTATATTCTACATTGTTTCAGTGTCAGCATTTATTTTATCGCTTTTATGCAAAGAAATGGCAGTAGCGCTGCTGTTATTATTAGCCCTGATAGCATACAGGGAAAAGATTTTTTATAAATATTTATTGCCTCACGCATGCGTGTTGTCGTTATATATATTTTTAAGGATGACTGCCCTGAACTTTGCGAAGGGGCCTAATCCTGTAATAGATATGAGTTTTCCCGCCACAGTGCCTTTGTGGAACCGCATGCTCACGGATTTTAAAGTAATACTTTTATATATAAGAGTGCTTTTGTTTCCGCTAGATCTCCATATGGAATGGTTCATAAATCCTGCGAGGAATATTTTTGAGCCTGGCACATTATTATCAGCAGCAGCTTTGATATTTTTGATCATATTTGTTAAAAGGATTTCTCGTAAAAACAGCCTGATATTGTTCGGCGCTTTGTGGTTTTTATTAAGCCTATTGCCAGTCCTTAACATATACCCTGTTTCAGTTTTTTTTGGAGAGGGGTGGCTTTATCTGCCTTCAATAGGTTTTTTTATGGCGATATGCGTAGTTTTTAATGATATGGCAAAGCCCAGGATTGGAAAATTATTAAGTGGTATTCTTATAGTATCGTTTTTCATCTATTGCATTTTTTTCACTATGAGTTATGGAAAGGTATGGAAGGATTCTGTAAGTTTGTTTAATAATGTGCTTAAATATGAAAAAAACAGCCCTTTTATTCATTTTACATACAATAATCTCGGCATGGCATATTATGATAAAGGTAATTTTGAAAAGGCTGTAGAGTACTATAAGAAAAGCATTCAATCAGAGCCAGGATATTTTGAACCATATAATAACCTGGCTGTCACATATGTAGCAATCAAAAGGCCGGTAGCCGCGATAAGCTTTTTTAAAAAAGCTATCGGGCTGAAAAAAGATTATATATCAGCTTATTATAACCTTGGGCATGTTTATGATGTTATAGGCTTCAGGGCCAGGGCTATAGAATTTACAAAAGAGGCATTAAAAATAGACTCCAAATGCTATAAGGCCTATTGTAATCTTGGTTATATATATTCAGAAAAAGGCGATTATGCCAGGGCAATGGAGTTTTTCAGGAAAGCTGTGAGCATAAGAGAGGAAGATTATGAAGCGCGCTATTGCCTGGCGGGCCTTTATATAAAAGACGGGAAATACAGGGAAGCCCTGGATGAGTATAACGCGGCGTTTAAACTTGGGCTGGACAGTTATGATTTTTATAATAAGATAGGCCTTGCTTATATTAAAAATCGCAAGTTTCAGGAAGCAGAAAAGGCGTTTAGACATTCTCTTGCCTTGAAAAAAGATCAGAGCGAGCCCAGAAACAATCTCGGGAATCTTTATTCAATGTTTGGTTATTTTAAACTTGCCATAGAGGAATACAGAGAGGCCCTAAGCATAGAACCGGATAATAAAGGCATGTACGATAATATAATAAAGACTAAAAAAGAATGGAAGCGGGAATTAAAGAAGATAAAAGCTAAAATTTCAATATGGAAAAACCATTTATATCAATTGTAATACCTGTGTTTAATGCCGGTTCTACTATTTTGCAGGCAATAGAGGCCTGCAAAAGCCAGGATTATCCTGCTGACAGAATCGAGATAATAGTGGTTGATGACGGGTCAACGGATAACACAAAAGAGGCTGCTGTCCGGCCTGATGTAAAATATATATATCAGAAGAAGTCAGGCCCTGCTTCAGCCAGAAATAATGGATTTAAGAATGCAAAAGGCGATGCAATATGTTTCACAGATGCAGATTGCACACCTGATACAGGCTGGGTTTCAAAATTAGTCAATCATTATTATGCCGAAGATACAGGGGCTGTGGCAGGGAGTTACGACGTATACGGGTCGCCTTATTTACTGGATAAGTTTGTCCATTATGAGATAAGAGACAGGCATTCCAGGATGCCTGAGTATGTGAACTCTTTCGGCACCTATAACGTCATGATTAAAAGGAATGCCTTTGAAGCCGCAGGAGGGTTTAACCCTGAATATTGCAATGCCAGCGGAGAAGATACGGATTTATCCTACAGGATAATAAGGTCAGGGTATAAGATATATTTTGCAAAAAATGCTTTCGTGAGCCATAAAAACATACTGAGATTATTGGAATATTTTGATGTCCAGTTCAGGCATGCTTACTGGAGGATGAAGCTTTATAAAGCTCATTGCCCCATGATAGCTAAAGATGAATATGGTTACTGGAAGGATTTTCTGGAAGTATTTCTGGCTATGGGGGCCGTATTTTGCTTATTTTTTAATTTAGAAATAGCTTCTATATTGGCTATTGCGCTTTTTCTGATACAATTATCGCAGGCTGTAAAGATCGCTGTGCAGGGAAAGAATATTTTATACGCGGGTTTTTCATTCGTTACTTTTATCCGCGTATTTGTCCGCATAGCAGGAGGGGCATTTGGCTTCATCAGGTTCTGGATTTTCAGAATGGGATAATTTCTGGAAGAGATATAATTCTGCAAAGCCTGTATCATGGTCTAAGAGGCGCATAACACAGGTCTTGTCTGGTTATGTCAAGCCAGGAATGGATATCCTGGATGCGGGATGCGGCACAGGATTTTTCTCTTCTTATTTTATATCCATGGGGTGCAATGTGTATTCCATGGATTATTCTGACAGGGCT
>CAKKRB010000188.1:0-1454 GCA_919902485.1 Omnitrophica bacterium GWA2_41_15
CTTTGCTTATTGAGATTGCTTCGCCCCGACAAAGTCGGGGCTCGCAATGACAAACGATATTAAAAGGAGGTTCTCATGAAGACAATTAGATTACTTACCGCTATCATATTTGCTATTTTTATTTCAGCTCCATATGCGTCAGGCGCTGCGAATACATACGCCGGCGCAAAAGACAGTTCTCTTGGCAAAAACAATCAGATTTCGATGGATTTCCAGGATGCCAACCTGAAAACCGTGCTCAAGGTTTTTTCCCAGCAATCAGGCCTGAATTTTATTGCCAGCCAGAATGTTCAGGAGAGGACCGTTACTGTTTACTTTGATAATGTTAAAGTAGAGGATGCCCTGAATTATTTAATGAACGCTAATAGCCTGATTTACGAACAAGAGCCAGGCACCAATATTTTTATAGTCAAGGAAACAGGCAAACCTGAAATAGAAACAATAACAAAGATATATGAATTAAAGTATGCGCAGTTGAGCGCGCCTGCTAAGAAAAGCGCAGGTTCGGAAGAGCAAGACCCTACAAAAAGCACTTCAGGTGCAGAAGGGGGTAAATCAGGGGAAGCAGAAATAGTATCTATTTTACAGAATATACTTTCTAAAAACGGAAAGGTTGTAGCTGATAAAAGATCTAACAGCCTTATTATAAGGGATGTGCCAAGCCAGTTCCCTATAATAGAGGATTTACTGGCCAGGCTGGACATAAGGACTCCTCAGGTCAGGATAAAGGTAGAGGTCCTGGAGACTACTACAAAGTTGATAGAAAGCCTGGGAGTCAACTGGGAAGACGGCATATTCGGAATCTATACAGGACCTAGTAGTAACACTATATGGCCTATGAATGATAGCCTCGGGAGAAACAACTCAAGCGGAGAAGGTATTAAGGCATCAGGTTTGTTTAATATGGCAAGCACAAAGGGTACTATAACCGCTTTAATAAATAATTCTGATACGAAGATTCTTGCCAGGCCTCAGGTTATGACTATGAATAATGAAACAGCAAAGATAGAGCTTTCTTCCCAGGAGAAAGCCAGTAAAACAACCACAACCAGCGCAGTAGGGAGCAGTGGATCTACTACAGGCGACACCTATCAAGAGAAAGACACAGGAGTGATTTTAGAAGTTACGCCGCAAATCAGTAAAGACGGGTACATAACCATGAATTTAAAACCCAGCTTTACTGAATTAGAACTTTCAAGATTTTCAAATGCCTATGATACTCATAAAAGAGCCACAGAGACAACTGTTATGGTCAAGGACGGAGAAACAGTTGTCATAGGAGGCCTTATTAAGTCCAAGAAAGAACACGGCCTTAAAAAAGTCCCATTTTTAGGAGACATACCTATTTTAGGCTCAGCATTTCGTTATAAATCTCAAAATAACACTGACAGGGAACTTATAATATTTATTACGCCAAGTATTGTTAAAGATATTTCTTATGCGCTTGGAAATAT
>CAKKRB010000188.1:1554-3780 GCA_919902485.1 Omnitrophica bacterium GWA2_41_15
GAAAAATTAGGCCAGATTTTGTTAAAAGAAGGCCTTATAACAGAAGAACAGTTAGATAAGGCTATTGAGATTCAGAAAAAAGAAGGCATGCGTCTTGGCGAGACCCTGATAAACCTGGGTATTGTTACAGAAAAAGATATTGTTGTTGCCATGGCAAAGCAATTATCGATCCCTTATGCTTCTTATGCAAAGGGCCTTTTAAAACCAGCAGAGGGTCAGGATCTTTCTAAATTAATACCAGAAGACTATGCCCGTAAGAATATGCTGCTGCCCATATCAAAGCATATGAGTTCTCTTACAATAGCGTTTATGGATCCGCTGGATCTGATTACCATAGATAATTTAAAACGTATGACAAGCTGCGAAATAAACCCTATAATAGCGACTAAATTAGATTTACAGAGGGCTATAAATGAATTTTACGGTAAAGAGGATTTACTAAAGGATGCTATAAGCGATTCATATGAACTTGAAGAATTTAAGCAGGAAAAGGACGCAGAAGAAGATCTCAGCTTAGACGACCTTATTGCAAGGGCAGAAGAGGCCCCTGTTGTAAAACTCGTGGACCTTATACTTATGCAGGCTATAAGAGACAGGGCCAGCGATATACACATAGAACCTTTTAAAAGTAAAATAAATATAAGATACAGGATAGACGGAGTCCTTTATGAGATACCGCCGCCTTCAAGGCATTTATTGCCGGCTATTGTTTCAAGGATAAAGATATTATCAAATCTGGATATAGCGGAGCGCAGGCTCCCTCAAGATGGAGCGTTCTTTGTAAAGGTGGAGAATAAGGGTATAGATATACGCGTATCAACTGTCCCTGCAATATATGGCGAGAAGGTGGTAATGAGGATATTGGATAAGTCAGCTACGCCTTTAAACCTGGGAGACCTTGGCTTTGAGCAGGATGACCTTGAAAAGTTCAGAAGAGCTATTATCAGCCCGAATGGATTGATTTTAATCACAGGGCCTACAGGAAGCGGCAAGACAACAACGCTTTACGCGGCGCTGAATGAGATAAAAAGCCCTCGCAAAAATATTTCAACAGTAGAAGACCCTGTAGAATATAAGCTGGAAGGCATAAACCAGGTTCAGATAAAGCCTGCCATAGGCCTTACGTTTGCAGGCACATTAAGGGCATTTTTAAGGCAGGACCCTGACATTATAATGGTTGGAGAGGTGAGAGACCTGGAGACTGCGCAGATATGCATAAGGGCGTCTCTTACAGGCCATCTGGTCTTAAGCACTCTGCATACAAACGATGCGGCCAGCACAATATCGCGGCTTATAGATATAGGGCTTGAGCCATATCTGATAAGTTCTTCATTGATTATGGTGGGAGCTCAGAGGCTTGTCAGAAGGCTGTGCCCTGAATGCAAAGAGGCATATGAAACAACGCCTGCTATGGCCAAAGATTTGGATATAAAGCAGGAGCTTTTATATAAGCCCAAAGGCTGTGATTATTGCGGGCATACTGGATACAGGGGCCGAGTAGCTATTTATGAAATAATATTGATGAATGATAAATTAAGGGAAATGGTTGCAAGAGGCGCCAGCCTCGGAGATATTAAAGACAAGATAAAAGAACTGGGCGTAAAGACTCTTTTGCGAAGCGGAATAAAGAAGGCAGAGGAAGGCCTGACCAGTATAGAAGAAGTTCTCAGCATTACGCTGGTTGCGGGAGAAGTGTAGGAGGGGAACAGAGATGCCATTTTTCAGGTATGTAGCGAGAGACAGGGCAGGGAAGCTCATAGATGAGGTGACAGAGATTGCCAGCGAAGAAGACCTGGTAAATGGTTTGCAGGCAAAAGGCCTTCTCATCATATCCGTAGGCCCTGCGCCTGAGGTTAAATCAAAGAAGAGAATGGCGAGGAAATACCATAGCGGCGTTAAGCCGCAGGACCTTATAATGTTTTCAAGAGAGCTTGCAACTCTTCTGGGTTCAGGTGTAACTCTTATAAAAAGCCTGGATATACTCTGCAAGCAGATAGAATCGCAAGCCCTTTTAAGGGCAGTCGAGCAGATTAAGAAAGATGTTGAAGGCGGTTACACTTTTCAGAACGCCTTGAAAAAACACGACAGGATATTTTCTACATTCTGGATTAACCTGGTTGAGACAGGAGAGGCCTCCGGGCACTTGCCTACAAGCCTGGATCAGGTGGCTATTTATCTGGAGGAAAGCGCTGAGTTAAAAAGAAAAATAATTTCAGCGCTGGTGTA
>CAKKRB010000189.1 GCA_919902485.1 Omnitrophica bacterium GWA2_41_15
GAAATTAGCCGAAAAACTTATCGCCCTGCGCCCAATTTTCCCCCGAAACTTCATCAATAACCAGGTATGTATACTCCTTGGGCTTCTTTGCCACCCTTAAAAGAGTATCTGAAAATTCTTTGGCGATCTTTTCCTTCTGCTCCTTACTGAGCTTTCCAACTAATCTCAAATTAATATATGGCATATTCTCCTCCTAGAGAATTCATGGGGACGCGTCCATTTTTGACACGTCCCTTGTTTTCCTATTGTAACCCTTTTTGACTATGAATGTCAATGGTTACAAGGAACGCGTGTTACAAATTTGTCACCAGTTGTATTTTGATATCGCAAATTGCTATATCAAGATCTCGGCCCCATGGTATCACATCTTGTGATATTATCTTGATATTCCAATGCCCTATGAACCATCCTAAATTCTCTAAAGGTGGCTGTTATGCATACATCAGAGTTGATAAAAGCTACCGCAGTGATTGCATAGATCCTAAATCCAAATACTTTAAGAGAATTTATAACCTTCAATCAGGCAGTGAGCGAGGATTCTCTCGTCTTTTAACCTTCTACATGCAACGGCCTGTGCTTGCAGGATTAAAAGCTATCAGTAATCAGTGTACCTTAGCTCATATTGCTATCCTGGCCGTTGCCATTGCTGCTGCAAAATCTAAACAAAAGGAAAAGATCAGATTCATTAGAGGCCTGTTAAGAGACCTTTTGCAAAAATAACCCCATTTTCAAAGAACGCCAATTATCTATTTTTCAAAAACCCTAGTTTTGAGCAACCCTCTATATAAGACACATCTGGAGGCGATTTTCTTTCAAATATTTTTATTTTATTTTAAAGCGGGATAGTTACCGGGGGTGGTGATTGCGGGGGTGATATTGATAGTTAAGAGGAGGCCTTCGGCCACCTACGCGGTTTTTAGCATTATTTGAATATCATATTAGCTATGATGCCGAAAAGGAGGACCTGGGGGACGGTGATGATGGGGAGAAAGATGGCGACGCGCTTGCCGACATTGATCCAGAGGAGGCCGATTTCAGTGTAATCAGTGACTACGCCTGCCATGAGGAACACAAAGGCATTGCCCACTGCCATTGTCTGGCGGTAGATCTCAAAGGCAAGAGGAGCTGTGCCTTCCGAACATACCTCTATTATAGTGGCGAGTGCCAGGGTAGCTAGCATGCCGAGGAATGTCGGGCCCATGTATTTATGGAATACGCCCTGAGGCACGTATGAGCCTATAAGGCTCGCAAGGCCCATACCTATAAGTATCCACCACAAGACCATATTAATAAGCATCCTCATACCGTTATATACGCCTTTTAGGTCTATTAATAATTGGGGGATAGAGAATTTATACGCAGAGAGTTTTTTCCTGAAATCAGCGATAATGGAAAAATCTTCGCTGAGAGATTTAGTGTTTTTATTGGTTTCTATAATGCCTTTTGATTCAAGGACCTGGTAGATGAGGCCTGTCGTGATCGCAATGATAAGCGCGGAGAATATGATATATAATGCCTTCGCAAGGCCGAAGAACGCTATGAGCATCAGGGTGATGGGGAGGTTTGCCCAGGGGCTTGCCAGGAGAAATGCCACTACTGCCGGGTTTGATGCGCCTTTTTTATGAAGCGCTATTGAGAGAGCGAGGATGCCGTGACTGCAGGCGCTCATGAGGAATCCTAAAAAAGCTGAATAAAGAATAGTTCTTTTAGCGGGCTTAGCGAGGATATGGGAAATATACTCCCTTGGCACAAAATGGTCTATTATGCCTCCGAGGATGAACCCTAAAAGCAGCGCCCACCAGATTTTCCCGATATACATTAAAAGGGAATTCTTGAAAGGCGTAAGTATAGGAAAAATATATGATAGACCACAGAGTAGAGCTAAGGTAAGTATTGCGAGAAGAGTTTTATTCTTGAGCCATTTCATAGAACATCCTATTTGGGGCCGAAGATTAGTGTGCCTATTCTTATAAGATTCGCGCCTTCCTGGATGGCTACCCTATAGGAATCGCTCATGCCCATGGAGAGGTATTTTATGTCATGATTTATCTTTATTCTATCAAAAAGCTTTTTGGTTTCTCTGAAATACGGCCTGTAGTCTTCGGGTTTTTTCAAAAGAGGGCCCATGGTCATAAGACCTGAGGGTTTTATATTTTTAAATCCTAGTATATTTTTTATGAGATTTTCTAGGTCATCGGGTAGGATACCTGATTTATTTTTCTCTTTTCCTGAATTAACTTCTATTAAAACAGGCATTACTTTTTCTATTTCAGCGC
>CAKKRB010000190.1 GCA_919902485.1 Omnitrophica bacterium GWA2_41_15
CCTTCGGCAGCCGACGCAGCTGGATAGGGTCTAATATATGAATCTAAGGTCAATCAAAGTCCAGCTCAGCATCTTCCTGACATTATTCGCGCTATATGTATCTTTTACCACGAAAGACACGCTATCTTTATTAAGCCTTGGCATTAGCCTTATTAGCGCCATAGCAGCGGACTCTTTTATTACGTATCTAAAGACAAAAAAGCTTATCATAACCGAGAGCTCGATAGTTTCGGGCCTCATAATAGGCTATGTATTATCCAGCGGTCAGGCCTGGTGGATAATAGCCCTGGCCTCTATATTAGCTATCAGCTCCAAACATCTGATCAAGTTTAAATCAAGGCATGTTTTTAATCCAGCAGGGTTCGGGATTTTAATGGCTTCTCTTCTTTTAGGCGTTTCTACGGAATGGAAAGGCGCATATCTCTGGTATATAATTATCCCTTTCGGCGTTTATTTTGTTTTCAAAATCGGAAAACAAGAAATACTGGAAAGTTATTTTATAGCCTCTTTTATTTTATTCGGAACTCAGGCAGTTATTCAAAATGTGCAAATCTTTGACATACTAGGCTACTTGAATTATTTTTTTATATTCATAATGCTCATAGAGCCAATGACAACGCCTGCGGCGTACTACAGCAAAGTAATATTCGGCGCTGGAGCGGGCGCTTTGATTTTTATTTTATATTTAATCGGAGTCAAAGAGGCTGAACTGGTAGCGCTATTATGCCTTAATTTATTCACACCTTTATTAAACAAAAGGAGGGGATAATGGGAGAATCTATTTTTGAATCATGGCCTAAGGGAAAAATATCCCGCGAAAAATTTTTGAAACTTTGCGCGTTTGGCATTGGAAGCCTGGCTGTAAATAGCATGCTGCTCAGTTCCCTTAGTTCTACTGCGTACGCGCATCCTCCATCGGATATAAAGATAACATACAACCCAAAGACAAAGATCCTGACAGCTGTGATTGTGCATAATGTAAGCGATGTAAAGAAGCACTTTATCAACAAGGTTGGTGTAGGGCTTAATGGCAAAGAAATAATAGAGCATTCCATAAGCCAGCAGGATAATAATATCAGCCAGACAGTGAGCTACCTTATACCTGATGCCAAGGCTGGAGATACCTTGTCAGTGGAAGGTTATTGCAACATAAGCGGGAAACTAAAGAAAGAAATAAAGGTATTGAAATAGCAAGATGATAAAAGAAGCAATGCTTTATGAAAGGCTTGATAATAGTAAGGTACACTGTTATCTTTGCTCGCATCATTGCAGGGTCCTTTCCGGTAAATTCGGGATTTGCGGGGTAAGAGAAAATATAAGCGGAAAACTGCATACGCATGTATACGGCGAAGTGATCGCGGCGCATATAGATCCGATAGAGAAAAAACCGCTCTATCATTTCTTTCCGGGTTCTACATCCTATTCGATAGCGACTATAGGCTGTAATTTCAAATGTCCATTCTGCCAGAACTGGGAGATATCTCAGGTTTCCAAAATGGACAATGATATCTCAGGGAGAGAAACCAGGCCCGAAGATATTGTGAGAGATGCGAAACTGGCAGGTTGTAAAAGCATTTCGTATACCTACACCGAGCCTACTATATTCTTTGAATACGCTTACGATATTGCAAGGCTTGCTAAAAAAGAAGGGCTTTATAATAATTTTGTAACAAACGGATATATGACGGCTGAGGCGCTGGAGACAATCAAGCCGTATCTTGACAGCGCGAACGTGGACCTTAAAGGGTTTAGCGAGGATTATTACAGCAGGTTCTGCCACGCTCATTTAGAGCCAGTGTTGGAATCCATAAGGGTAATGAGGAAACTGGGTATATGGGTGGAGATCACGACGCTGATTATCCCAGGCCAGAACGATTCAGAAAAAGACCTGAAAGGCATCGCGGAATTTATCGCGGGCGTAGGTAAAGAGATACCGTGGCACATATCCAGGTTTCATCCTGATTATAAATACCTGGATTCAGGTCCTACGCCTGTAGAAACCTTAAAGGCCGCAAAGGCCATAGGCGAAAGAACCGGGTTGCGTTATATCTATTTAGGAAATATCCTGGAAGGCAATGATACTTATTGTTATAATTGCAGGAAGCTCTTGATCAAGAGAGTGGTTTTCGATGTGGTCCAGAATAATCTAAAAGGGCGCGGATGCCCTGAATGCGGGGCAGAGATTAATGGTATGTTCCAGGAAGGAGATGCGTTATGAAACTTTTGCATATTGTAGCTACGCCAAGGCAGGAAGAGTCAAGGACGCTCAAGGTTACGGCGGGTTTTTTTGAAGGGCTGAAGAAGACTAACCCTGACTGCAAGGTGGATACGCTGGATGTTACAAAAGAAAAGCTTCCGCCGATGACAGTGAAAGCCGTAAACGGGAAATATGTATTGCTCGGAGGCAAAGAGTTGAGCGCTGATTTAAAGCCGACGTGGGCTGATATTATAAAACACATAGAAAGGTTCCTTTCGGCGGACGGTTACCTGATAAGCGCCCCGATGTGGAATTTTAGCGTACCGTATTATTTGAAGCATTATATAGACGTGATAATTCAGCCAGGGTATCTTTTTAAGTATACCGATAAGGGCGCTGAGGGGCTGGTAAAGAATAAAAAGATGGCGGTCATCACAAGCCGGGGCGGGGATTACAGCCCGGACAGCCCTTTTTCTTCCTATGATTTCCAGGAACCGTACCTGAAGGCGGTATTCGGGTTAGCAGGGATAACGGATATCATATTTATAAATGCCCAGCCTATGGACGCCCTTGGGCCGGATGTGCAGAAACAAAAGATAGAAGCCGCAAGAGTGATAGCCGGTAAAACAGGCAG
>CAKKRB010000191.1:0-3059 GCA_919902485.1 Omnitrophica bacterium GWA2_41_15
CAATGGCTCAAGGCCAGACATTTGAAGTCGCCACAAAGACCACTGGCGAGGACATATTCGGCAATGTCACTAACACCACTACCTCTACCACCTATGAAATATTTAAAGGTAAATATATTGTAAAAAAATCCGACTCCATTACTACCTCTCAGGACATATTAGGCAGCGATAACTCAACCCACGCAGTCACAGAATATACCTATCAGGATGTTGCATGGGCAGGCGTATCGCGCCATGTATTAAAGACTGCCACAACCAATATCAGCCAGTCAGGCATAGATATCTTTGGAGGCGAGTGGCACACTGTCCCTGGGCAAGAAGCAGTCATTACCCAGGACTACACACTTGACGGGGCATGGGTAAGGCCTGTCACAGACCAGAATAGATCCATGCCAGATAGAAGGGTGTTACGCTATACCATTAACGGCAGAGACGCAATGGCTCAAGGCCAGACATTTGAAGTCGCCACAAAGACCACTGGCGAGGACATCTTTGGCAATAAGACCGGCACTGAAACCACCACCACATACCTTATATACCAGGGTAAATACACTGTAAGCCATGTGCATTCTGTAACCACTGGCCAGGATGTGTTCGGAAGCGACAATCAAACAATCACTGACACAGATTATGAACAGGGACATGTCGAATGGAACGGAGTTGACAGGCTGGTGATCACTAAAGTAACAACCACCACTTCCCAGTCAGGCCATGATATGTTTGGTGGCTCTTGGTCAAATGAAGGCTATACTATAGTCCAGCGTTATTACTGGGATGATGCGAAGAAAGCTTATGTTTATAAATATGAATATACTGGCCCTGACGGTGTGTTGCAGATAGCTGATCCTTTTGATGCAGCGGCCCGTTTGATTATTACTACAACTGGCACAGGCACAGATGCGTTTGGCAGTAAGTCAGACACTATTACAGTTACCACTTTTGAAATAATAAGAGGTAAGCTGGTGACAAAACAAACAGAGGTTACTACCAAGGGTTCTGATCTGTCGGGCGTAGACTCAGAATTTACTTCTAAATCTACCACAGTCAATAATTATGAATGGGTTGAGGTTGATGGCAAGAGGTATTATTTATTGAAAGACAGCCTTGTTACAACAATTACGGTCAGCACAGATTTATTCGATAATATATCAGTAAGCATCAGTAAGATTAGGAATGTTAATGACTGGAAGACAGTAAATGGCAAGGCTGTATGGGGTCTGGTTGATGTAATAGAAGAGCCTATAGACTTAACGGAAGGCAGTGAAGATTGGAATTTTGTATTAGCTCAATTTGTAGATGAACATGCGTTTAACATGAGCGCTGAGGATGCGATAACCACTCTTAATAATTTAATAAGCACATTTAATAAAGCTTTTGGATTAGATGCCGGGAATCGTATATTTAAAGGCAGCGTGTCATTTAGCAAAGATCTCTGGGGTAATTTTCAGATGAGCTGGACACAGAATGTTTACATAAAGGATGATATTATTAATAAGAACAGGGCTTTTGTAGATTATGCGGTCACTGTCACTGCAGGCATGGATGAATTTGGAGGCACAAGCAGGTCGTTGAGCGTAGTGAATTATAGCTACGGGGATGATGGCAAGGGGCATTATGTGATGCTTGGGGCTGATAATAATGCGGATATTGAGCCTGGGGCACTTTCTTCAGATATGATGAAGGCAATAGCTTCATTTGAAGGGATAGGCAGAGGCAATATAATTAAAAAGGCAAATGGCGGATATCTTATAAAGGCCAATATATCCGAAGACACTATAATTGTAGGATTAAGCGTAGTAACAATAGCTACTTCTACCTATAAGATAATCAACGGCAGGGCAATGGTGGATACCGCCACAGCATTTACATATTATTCGAATATATCAGGCGATGCATATGCAGAGAAGAGCGTCACGACTTACATAAGAGATGATAAAGGCAGACTTATAGAGACAGTGACTGTAAACTCAGAAATCATAGATGGCACTGAGAATATAGACGGCAGAGTTAGGAGAGTATATATAAGAGATGCGAATGGCCGCATGGTGAAAAACGGGTATGTTGATATTTATGAAGAATGGATACCTGGGATGAACGGCGAGCCAGGCAAATTTGTTGAAATAGGCGAGATACCTGCAAATATTTTACGCGCAGCCATAGGCGAAGAATTATCTGAAATACAGAAGATACTCGAAGATATCAATGACGCTATAAAGCCGTTTGCTTACATAAGCCTTGATAATATTCATAGCTTAGAAGGCATTGCAAATGCGCCTGCTAATCTTGGGCAGCCTGTTATGAACGCAGGACAGGTCACGGGGAATATACAGGATTTCTTTAATGAATTCTTCGCGAAGGCAACTGATGATGAAAAGAGAGATTTCTTAAAATCTAAGTTTGGAGAGATTTTAGGCACAGCGTTATTTAATGTATATAAGACAGGAAGGCTTACAGTGGAATCTGTAAGAAAGGTTATTGACTGGATAAAAGGCCTTAATGGAAGCGTTGTTAACTGCGCAGTGAATTCATTGGTAAGCTTAATGACGAGATTAAATATAAACGCAGAAAGAGAAGAAATTGCTGAAAATGCAATAATAGTTGATATCTTGACTGGCGTTTTGAATGAATCAAATGCAAGAGGCTCAACATTAGAGCTTTCAATATATTCTTTGAAAGTAACTGCTGCCACAAAAGGCCTTACGCTTTACGGGGTAACAGGGTCTCTGGATGAACTTGCAGGCGCGGGTCCATTCATAGCACATATGGACATGAATGGAGACGGCACAGCAGAGCATTTTGTAATAGTGACTTCCATAACAGACACAAGCGTTACCTATATAGATAATGGCAGGGAAGTAACTGTAACGAGAAGCGAATTTAGTTCTAAATGGAAAGGAAACGCGCTTGCAGCCAGGAATACAACCAATAATCCCGAACTAAGCGATAATGCAATGAGATCCTTAAGGGGCGCAAGCACAAATTATACAGTGCCTCCAGGATGGGGTTTGAGCGCGCCAACTGTTACATTTAATTCTAGTACAGACACGCGAATTACTCTT
>CAKKRB010000191.1:3159-8166 GCA_919902485.1 Omnitrophica bacterium GWA2_41_15
TTTGAAAGAAACGGGACTATCTATATCGAGGTTATGGATGGCAGCCGCAGGACAAGGCTTATAGAGATAACAAAGGGCCATGTAAAGATATGGTCATTCAGTTATGATCAGGCCGGGGGATTAGTAGCAACTGTGTGGACAGAATATGATGCCCTGAATGCAGATGGCACTAGAATCACCGCTCAGGAGATATCAGGACTTTTTGATACAGAAAAGAACAGCATTGATACCTCGAGGATGCTTTTCAGGGGATATGAATTAAAGCGCAAGATTACAAGGGGAGATGTTACAACATGGACAACAAAAGGCATGAGCATAGAATGGACCCCACATACCACTGCCTCTGGAGAGAGAAAGTATAATATTTCAAAGATGACAAGAAACTATATAGAGTATGAAGCAACAAGAGCGAGCGCAGAGGATATTGCGAATAACAGGGTTGTCTGGACAGAAGGTAGCGGAGACACAGCTATTAAATACAGCCAGATAAAATATTCAACATATACCAAAATTACAGATATATCCTGGGGCCAGATAAATAATGAATACAAGGTGAATGGGTTCAAGACAACAGAGGAGTGGACAAACTATTCTGACTCGTGGGAAAAAGAGGACATGAATTCTGTCCATACTCCTGCTGCCACAGGAGATGATACTTGGGTACATAAACAGACCCTTACAACAGGTAGAAAGACAAGAGATATACAGTATGAACAAAAAGGCAATGAATTTGTTGTCTCTAGATATATAAATAACAGCGAATCCTGGAAAGAAGATGTATGGACTGACGCAAGCGGGACAGAAGTAAGGAGACAAACTCCATGGTCAAGGTCAACTATTGATATTACTTATCGCGATGGAACTCCGCGGAATATGACATATCGTAGAGAGGCGTTTATTTACGATGACTTGCATAAAGATGGCTTCTGGACAGTTTTGCATAAGGAAAGCGATTGGGATGCTACGGCAGATAATGGCAAGGGCAAATGGAGGGATATTGTTTCTTATTCTCTTGCAACAACTGACGGGGTAAACTGGTATAACTATAATCCTTCTGCTGTTTCTGCATCTAATCTTTTTGAATATGTGGCAATGCTAGTAGGGGGTAATATTCTGTCAGCATCAACATTAAGCGAATTTAGCAGCGCTATTAACAGCATACAAAGCGGCGTTACATCGGCAAGCATATATTCTTCACTTTCAGGGCTTATTAGCGCGTTACAGGCGTTAGGCATTAATATTATTGTGGGCGACTTTGACAATTTTGCTACAAGCAAAATGTCATTCAGGGATTATCTTACAATCTTGATAGGCAAAAAGAAGATGACAGCTGCAGGGCTAAATCAAGATTCGTTTAATAATTTTGGAACCAATCCGAGCATAATGGATATTTTAACAGGGATTATAGGAAAGGATAATGCGCAAGGGTTAGAGGCGCTGACAAATATTGTGCTTGCAGGCCTTGGATTAACTCCAGCTAATCTTTCAATTACAAACATACAAGGCGCATTGGATTTTATACGCAGTCTAGATAATCCTGCGCTCATAAAAGAGCTTTCAAACAGAATCTGGGATAGGCTTACCAGCATTCAGGATATATTGAGCCAGCCTGGAATTGGTTTAACGAGGGATAATTTACTGGACAGATTTTTCGCAAGTGGTCAGGACAATTTATGGAATTTCTTTGTCAGCTTCTATAGTGGTAGTACAGGAAATACATTATTAGAATCAAGAGGTATAACAAGTGAAAGCCTTAATAGTATATTCACTGGGGAAGTGTTGTATGCGTTTCTTAAAGCTAAGATAACTAACAATCCAGCGCTTTTTAATACATTTGGGCTTACGCCAGCAGAGTTTCTTGCAAGGCTTGGTTTGACGCCAAGTTCATTGTCAGGTTGGACAGGAGGAAATTTCCTTGACTTTATATCTAAAAAGGCTTCAATAGGAGGCATCTTCTCCTTATATAATCCAGCGGTTCATGGAACATTATGGAATTTCTTAACTCAGGATTTGAAGATAAGCGCTTCTAGATTGAATGCGATCGGACTCAGAGACGATAATGTTAATCCAGAATATTCTAAATATTACGACCAGAACGGCGTGCCTATTACTCCTTGGGCTTATCTTGCCAGTATAATGAATGCTGATGTAAGGGCAAGGCTTGGAATAACAGACAATCTCATGAATTATATAAATGATTTTGCCAATCGCGAGATAAGAGCAAGATGGGGATATAGTTATAATATAGGTACAGGGACTTTTGGATTAGGTTTAGGTGCGCTGCCTGCAACAGCCCAATTTAATTTTAATGTTCCTAATATACAGGCGAGCGGCAATCATTCTCCTACAATATACAGGCCTGTTCCAAGCGCGCCAGGAACATTGTGGGCAGGCGCAAGGGCTGGGGTAAGGGAGATACTGGATAATATAAAAAGCTTGCTTACAAGACTAATGAATGCCTCTCCTGAAGAAAGACAGGCAATACTTAATAACCTTGGCCTTGGACATCTGACTATAAAAGAGGGAATTGATTTTACAAGGATAATAGGATTATTAGGCCAGTTAAGTGAGAATGCAATAAACTGCGCAGTAGAGGCGCTTTATAATTTATTAGGAGGCAGAGTCGGCAGGGCCCAGCTTGCTGAAATGGCAATACTTGTAGATATACTTACAGGCACATTGACTCCTGAGGCGCTTAGCCAGGCAGTAAGTTCTGGCCAACTATTCCTTTCAATGTATTCTATTGCTGAGACTGCAAGGATGAAAGGTGTAAATCTGGCAGGCTATCAGGTTGCAGATATAAGGGCATTTACAGGTAATAATCTTAATATAATTGCTCATATTAGAGTGGGAGGAAGCAATACAGGGAATCACTTTGTAGTTATAAGAGCTATAACAAACACCCATGTTACTTATGTAGATGGAGAAGGAGAACACACAGAATCGATAGAAGATTTTAATGCAAAGTTTACAGGCAGTGTATTATTGCCTGATAACAGGGCACCTCCAGTAAACGCCACAAGGCTGAGCAATGCAGATTTGCAAACAAAGCTAGGCGGAATAAATAGTTTAGGCGCTCTTACAGGATTAAATCCAGGCCTCACTTACGCAAATATCACTGCTGCATATTTAAATAATCAGCTGTCCAGCCTCACTTTCAATACCGCTGGCATTATAGACGGCAACTGGTTATTTACATACCTATATTCAATAGAATTCACAAGAGATAATAGAGGCAGAATTACAGGCCAGAAGACAACTGTATACGAGAATATACCAAGCTTAGGGCTTATAAAGACAAGCCTGGAGGTCAGCGAATTTATCTGGAAAAATGGCAAAGTGGGCGGCGTTGTCACAGGCTCTGTCATCACAACATATGAATATATACCAGGCCAGGAAGCTCCTGTGCTTTCAGGGATACGCAAGACAGAAAATATGTACAACCCGCAGGACGGCAGGTATATGCAGGTTACTTATTATAACTATGCAGGATACCTGGAATATGACAGTTCAAAGCCATTCAATATAAATGACCCTTTACTAAAAGACCTGATAATACCTGTTGCAAGGCAGGAAATATTTACAAGGGCTGTAAAGCCGTCTGATGTAACATTGCCAGGATATATAGGAGGCAAATACCAGGAAATAAGGATCTATGATTATATGGGCACTCCGTTCAATCCTTTAACAGATACTATGACATCGCGCCAGTATATATGGAATTCTTTCGAGGATGTAAATAAAGACAACAGGAAAGAGAAGATAACCAATACATTTAATATAGATCCTTTTATCAAAGAGATACTTACGTTTGAAAAATCATGGAAAGAGATCCAGAAGATAGACGGGATTGACAGGTATGTAACTATAACACAGGTTCACGAGACAAAGGATTTTATACTTACCTCTGTAAGGGTAAGCTACAAGGGAGAATTCAAGGATGTAGATAATGTCACAAGATTCGGCACAGTCACTAAGATTTGGGAGGCTGGATTTGACATAACAAAAGACCAGCCAACCTCTACAGTTTATAATTATAAAGTAAAAGATGGGGATAAACTCGTCACCTACACTGACACCTTCATAGGCACTGTATTTGACACCCGTCAAAAGACCTACTATGCGAAACAGCTTACCCTCCAGGGTGAGAAGATGGTCCAGGTCACAGAGAACTGGATTGGCAAAGACTTCTTAGATAGCTTCAGCTTCACATACTGGGGCAAGGTTACTGACAGCCTTGCTAAGGATAGCCAAGGTAACCCTATTGAAAAGACCGTAAAGATCACTGAAAACTACCTCGACCTCAATAGAAATAACATTATAGATAATGATCCAACTAAGGCTGATAGCGATACATCAGTCATTGAATCCCGCTACTATGCCTACTACATTACTGGCGGAAAACTTGTCCTTGAAAGATTCGAAGGCACTAAAGATTCACTCTTCAGAGTCAGCGTAGAAGAGCGCTCTACAGTCATCTATAATAATAGAGCAGCTCAGAAAACAGAATATAAAGATCCAGAAGGCGCTATCACCATCTCCACCACATACACCTGGAAAGAGGTCTTAAGGGTCAATATAAACGGAAGAGAAACTAACCTTGTGTTCACTATCACTGATACCTATGCCCAGGATACAGATTTACTGCTTACAAAAGAATTCACCAGACGAATGCTTACTGAAGAGGCGAACTATCCTAGAGGCGCAATAGGCGCTGTAACTATCACTGAGACTCACGAAGCAGGCATGAAGACTTCTGTAAGAATGACCTACAGGATACAGGGCGCCCCGAGCGAAGTATCTTCCAGCCTTGCTGCAAATGAAAAGACCATCATAACTGTAACAAAGGTATGGGAAGGCGATGTAAATAAGGATGTGAGCCTGGTATTAAGAGATGAGCCTACATCTATTAACTATACCTATAAAATAATAGAAGGCGAAGGAACTAACCGTAAACTCGTCACCTACACTGACACCTTCATAGGCACTGTATTTGACACCCGTCAA
>CAKKRB010000191.1:8266-11508 GCA_919902485.1 Omnitrophica bacterium GWA2_41_15
TAAACTCGTCACCTACACTGACACCTTCATAGGCACTGTATTTGACACCCGTCAAAAGACCTACTATGCGAAACAGCTTACCCTCCAGGGTGAGAAGATGGTCCAGGTCACAGAGAACTGGATTGGCAAAGACTTCTTAGATAGCTTCAGCTTCACATACTGGGGCAAGGTTACTGACAGCCTTGCTAAGGATAGCCAAGGTAACCCTATTGAAAAGACCGTAAAGATCACTGAAAACTACCTCGACCTCAATAGAAATAACATTATAGATAATGATCCAACTAAGGCTGATAGCGATACATCAGTCATTGAATCCCGCTACTATGCCTACTACATTACTGGCGGAAAACTTGTCCTTGAAAGATTCGAAGGCACTAAAGATTCACTCTTCAGAGTCAGCGTAGAAGAGCGCTCTACAGTCATCTATAATAATAGAGCAGCTCAGAAAACAGAATATAAGGATCCAGAAGGCCAGACTGTAATCTCTGTTACTTATACATGGAAACAACAGGGTGACAAAGACGGCAACAATAAGAACTTTATCTATACAGTTACAGAAACGTATACACCTGAACTTGACGGTGTCCAGGGTTTCCTCTTAAGCGCAGAATATACCCGCAGGATGACAAAGGAAGAAACATCCCAGTATCTTAAAGGTGTAGATGTGTTAGGCGCAGCTACAATTACAGAGACTTATGAGGCTGATACAAAGACATCCATACGAATAACATATAGAATAAAAGGAGCGCCGCAGGATGTAAGATCATATCTCGCCGCAAATAATAATACGCTTATAACTGTGTCAAGGATATGGGAAGGTGATTTTGACCTTTCAAAAGACCCAATCACGATTGTGTACACCTATAAGCTCATAGAGGACAGGAAGCTTATCACATATACTGATACATTCATAGGCAAGGTTTTTGATACAAGGCAGAAGAGTTATTATGCAAGCGTCAGCGGCGTGAATGATGGGAAACTTGTATTAGTGACAGAAAACTGGTCAGCAAAAGATTTTATGGAGTCTGTGAGTTATGCCTACTGGGCTGAGAGAGACACTATAAACGGCAGGAAGACAGTCAAGGTAGTGCAGGAGCATGAAGCAGGCCTTACAACCCCTACGCTGATAAAATACATATATTACGACAGGATACAGAAAAACGGCGTTACAAAACTCGGCCAGTTTGTTGAGAACAGAATTCCTTACGGGGACAGTGATTTCATAGAAAGCGTGCAGGTAATATACCGCTCTGCAGAATATGTGTATACAAAGGATGGAAGGGACGAGTCAGTGAGAAAGGCTGTAACCATCATAGATATCTACGAAGGCCAGTTTAGCGCTGGCTCTGGTTTAACTGGCGCATTCATAACATCAACACAGTGGGATTATTTTGTGATTGATGAAGGCAAGGTAAAGTCAGCAACGCTTTATTTTGACGGAAGCGTAAGCGAACCAGTTTCACTCCAGTATAAATATAAAGAAGTTGGCGAAAGACAAGGAAAGCAACGGCTTATAACTGTTATAGATAACTATGAAAATGGCTTAAAGATATCCACATACAAAATATGGAAGAATGTTGAAGAAGTAAAGGATCCTTTGAGCGCTAACGGCGCGCCACAGGGCACAAGGGTGGTTACTTACAGGGAAGAATATGAGCCATTTGGCGAGAGCGGCTCAGCAGACCTGCTTGTATCAGTTGAAAGGTCCTGGAAGAATTTTGATGCAGGCCTGAGGTCAATTGTTACATACTCTGAATTGTATGAATATGGAGATCAAAATACAGGCATAAAGACAATTATACAGCGCTCCTATAAAGATTTCCAGTCAAGAAATAAGCCTATTACCATCATAGATATATACGATCCTGATATAGGGACTGTTCAGTATACCACTCAGGCAATCTATTATGACACTGTTCAGATTTCTTCAGGCGAGTGGAAGATGGTAAAGGTGGTTGAGAACTGGCTTATTACAGGCGGAAGAGCATACAAACAGTCCATGCAGTATATCTACAGAAAGGAAGAGGATGTTATTATAGACCCTGCGGCAAATACTACTGGAAAGCGCCTTGCGCTTATAATTGAAACATACGAAGGTGACTTTAGCTCAGAAAGCGGTTATTTCCTGAGCCAGATTGAAAAGGACTATGCCATTTTAGTGAATGGAGTTGCAAGGCGCGTATCAGCATACTATGACCCGACCCTGCCTGACATGCCCACATCAGTACAGGTAAAATACAGGCGCTGGAATACTTTGAGAATGGAGTCTGTTGTTGAGACATATGAGGCAGGCACAATGGTCTCAATGCAATTGACATGGAAGAGGGTGGAAGATAATCAGCCTGATCCTATACACCCGGGTACGTTCCAGGGCAAGAAAGTAGTAACAAGGATAGAAACGTGGGAATTCGGGACAATGGTAAGTTTCCAGGATACCTGGAAGAATAAAGAAACTCTGGAATTTGCCCTGCCGCACAGGACCAGGATAGACAGCAAATACGTGATTGTGACTTATACAGTGACAAGGCCGTTTGGCTCAGAAGAAGTCAATCCAATAATAGAAAGGACATATAACAAGCTGGAACAACATGATGGAAAGCCAAGGCTTGTAACATATATAGAAACATACGAGATGGGTTTCTACAATGCGCCCATGACCCTGAAGAAAGTCTATTATGACACAAAGAACCCAGGAGAGATAACAGCCAATGAAAGCAAACTTGTCAGGGTTATAGAGACATATGAATACGGCGTGTATGGCATGAAGAAGAATTCCGACGGGAGATTTGCCATTGACACAAGCGATGCATCAAGGGCTACATCGATTCAGTATATATACTGGGACAAGAGGGTTACCTATGATTCTAATGGCACGAAGAGAATTGTAAAGGTTATTGAGAATATAAATGACCTTGAAGGCGCAATGGTAAGGGATAATGTCCAGTATATTTATTACAAAAATGAATCTGTAAGCGAAGGAAAGAGCAGGGTTATACAGGTAATTGAAAATCATATCTATTTTACAGCCACAGAATCTGTCCTGGATGTAATACAGTTTGTGCATAAAGAGTCAATAGATGGAAAATCAGTTACAGTGGTGCGCAACGCGTATTCCTCAGGCGGCGCAGACGGCCAAGTATATATTGACAGCATACAGCATAATTACAGCAAACTGGAAGAATATAGAGACGACCAGGGAAATACAAAGAAAAGATTTATTCAAGTAACTGAAAATTATTTCT
>CAKKRB010000191.1:11608-14271 GCA_919902485.1 Omnitrophica bacterium GWA2_41_15
CATATTACCATAGAAGGCCAGGATATAATTGACTCAGTCCAGCACAGTTACAGAAAACTCGAAGATGGAAAGATAATCCAGTTCACAGAGAATTACGTAAAATTAGGCCAAACGCTCTACTTTGAGTCATATCAGAGGTCATATTACAGCCAGGTGACAATCAATTTTGACGGGTCAAGAAAGGCTGTAAGGGTTGTGGAAAATTATACCATGATGGATGGATTTGGCAGCGGAATAAAAGAATCAAAGCAGTATATCTACAATGACTTCAGGCAGAATAGGGTAGTAAGGGTAGTTGAAAATTATTCATATTACGGAGATGTCAATAGCCTTCAGGAGATTATCTCATCTGTCCAGTATTTTTATAACATTGCAGAGAATGGGAGCGCGTTAAGGGTTGTAGATACCTATGATGTTATAGGTTCGCAGGAACCTGGCAGAGGACAGTATATACACACAACAAGGGATACTACTACATGGACTTATAAGGACAGCGATGGAGACGCTAAACAGGAACTTGTAAAGGTTACAACCACTTATGACAGGGTAGGCATTGGCGGAGTGGAGAACTTCATTGCCTCTACAAGGCGCGAGACATATCTCACGCTGGATTCCAATAGAGATATTGTGGAGCGCTCTGTGAATTATGAGTATGGTGTGCCTTCAACAGATTCTCCTGATATAGGAAATGCAAACAGCATGGTTTCAGGTATTGAAAACGAGGCCGCGTGGGTGCGTTCAGGCATAGATGACAGGAAAAAAGAATACAGGAAAGATCCGCAGGGCAGGGATAGACTCGCGCTTGTGACAAAGTCATATTCTTATGAGCCAGGCTATAACAATGACAGGCCTATTATAAATACCGAAACCGAATCTTTCAGGTATGTAAAAGAGGTTGACGGCAAGAACAGGATTGTGGCTGAGGTAGTTTCTTATGAGTTTTACGGAAGCGATAATTTAAAACTCCTTACAGGCAGAAAGATAGTTTATTCTGACTGGGATGCAAAGGCAGGAGCGATAAAGCTCGTTGAGATTATGGATGAATTTGTGGATTTTGATTACAAGAATGATTCTTATTATATTAATCTTTATGAATTCGGAGAGATAAAGATTCCTATGCCTGCAAGGATATTCTTTGATGAATGGGATCCTGAGAAGCAGGAATTCAGGAAGGTTGATGCCTTTGCAGATACATTGGATTCAAATTATAAAGCAAGTTATAAGGGCTTCCTGGCGCTTCAGAGAAAGGAGACGCTACCCTATTACGAGGCAGGGTACAGGACTGGCATTGATGTCAGGTATGTGAATCGTGCGGATCCGCAGTATTATTCGCTTTCAAGGATAATTGATAAGCGTAATTCGAAAGGCGTAAAGATAGGGTATATAACAGAATTTTACAATGACGGCAGGACTTTAACAAGGCGAGTCCAGAATGAGGAAAGAGATGAAGAAGGCCGCGTGATAAGCTCTAATGAGACACAGGAATCTACAGTCGCATATACTGCAACTACGATATTCAAGAGAAATGCCGAGGGTTATCTTGTAGGGGAAATTACACTTACAGTATCCAGCGCAACAAAGGATTATAAATACGAGAACATACTTTCATACGACAGGGATAGTTCTGGCAGGATACAGGGATTCACGAAATTGATAGCAAACGGCGATGGAAGCGTTATTGGAAGGCTTGGGAATTTTAAGACAGTTATTGTTGAAAAAACCCATTTTATGAGGGACCCTGTAACGCATCTAAGGACAGGAGAAATAGTTGAGAGATGGAAAGGCGATAACTGGTATAACTTTACTACCAGGGCTCCTGATACTATAGCAGTCAACCCATTAATAGATGTGCAGAGGATAGTTGATCCTACCACCGGAGAAGTGAGAATTATAAAAGTCCGCAGAAGCGTTGAATATCAGCGCCAGCTTTCTGGAGGCATTCCTGACCAGGTATGGCAGGAGATGTATGATAGGGCGATGGGAGATCTTAGTGGTAGGATAGATATATATGAGCCAGGGTATGACCCTGCATTAAGATATATTTATACAACATCCAATAACTGGACAGAATCTATACAGACTTATGATGCAAAAGGCAGGCTATTATCCGAAGAAAACACAATCTTTAATATAGAATTTGGCAGGCACACAGTTCGTAAAGATTATACTTATGAACTTTCTGATAGCCAAAGGGCAAGAGGGCTTACATTAGATAGTTTCATGGCTAGGCCTACTGGCTGGATCCAGTCAGGCAAACGTGACAGCATATGCGTTGCATTTGGTTTAGATGAAAATGGATATACTGATGTCAGGGTGGATGTGTATTACGATCCTACGACTGGATATATAAGCGAACAGGATGGTTCTGGCGGCAGGGGCGTGTCTCAGAGAGAGAGCTTGGTAACGTATTATACGGTTTATGATGATGGCAGAACAGAAGGGACGCCAGATGTCAATGAATTCCTTAGCCAGAACGGTTATTCCTGGCAATTCCAGAATGGCGCCGTTCCAGAAATAAGTACAGTAGAACACAGGCCTGAGGGAGAAGGGTATTACGCAGGCATGTATGGCCAGGGCTATACTGAATACCAGGTAAAGGTCAAACAAGGCTTTAGCCAGACGAATTTAGGGGACTCCCTTGATCAGAAAAACCTTACTTATGA
>CAKKRB010000192.1 GCA_919902485.1 Omnitrophica bacterium GWA2_41_15
CTCTGAAGATGGGGTAATTCTTGGGTTTCAGAGGGATTTTTGCGCAGTGCTCAAGGTATGGGGTAAGATTTTTTTAATTTTTTGCTTGACATTACACCATTTTACCATTATACTGTTAAAATTATGAGAGCAATAATCTATTCTATCGCAAACCAGAAAGGTGGGGTTGGTAAAACAACTACTTCTCTTTGTTTAGGTGCGGCCCTAACAGAAAAAGGGCAAAAGGTTTTATTGGTGGATTTAGACCCCCAGGCCGGATTAACCACCAGTTTAGGATTTAACCCGGATTCTTTCGATACTACTATTTATAACGCCCTAATAAATCCAGAGGGCGTTACACTTAAAAACATAATTAAAGAAACAAAAGTTAATAAACTGCTTTTTGCCCCCTCAAATATTGATTTGGCAGGAGCAGAAGGAGAACTTATAGGCGAGATTGGTTGGGATAGAAACTTAAAAGAGGTTTTATCAGCGGTAGTAAAAGAATACGATTTTATTCTTGTTGATTGCCCACCCAGTTTAGGAGTACTTACCACCAACGCCTTAATAGCGTCGGATAGAGTAATAATCCCAGTCCAAACGGAATATCTGGCTCTAAGAGGGTTAAAACACTTAAATGAAATTATTGCTAAGGTAAAAAGGAAAGGAAATAGTAAGTTAACCGCAAAAATTTTGAGAACGATGCATGATATTAGAACGGTCCATTCTAAAGAAGTGGTGGAAGAATTGGAAAAGATTTTTCATGATCAGAACTATAATACAATAATTAAAAGGACAATTAAATTTGCCGATGCCACGTTAACCGGAGAATCAATTCTTTCTTATGCCAAGAATTCAGAAGGAGCAATGGCATATAGAAATTTAGCAAGGGAGGTATTAAAAAATGGGAAAAAGACCGACATTAAAAGGTAAAGGAGTAGAAATTTTCTTAGAGGGAAAAAGGAAACCATCTAAAAAAGAGGCAATATTAAAAAAAGAGAAGGGTACTTTTTATCTTCCACCTTCTCTTTTAGCCAGTTTAGATAAGGTGTGGATTACTCTTAGAAATCACAATAGAAAGATAAGAAAATCTGATATTGTTAAAGTCGCTCTGGAAGAATCCCTAAAGAGGTTTGAAAAGGAAGATAAAGAAAGTGGATTGTTTAAACATTTTACCAGCTGAACATTATGCTGTTTTACTGGTATAATGTTATATTGGTAAAATATACATTGGGACAATAGAGAAAGAATATGGACGCAGAAAAAATGAAGCAAGAAACACAAGAAAAACAACAAATTGATACGGAAATGGAAAAGGCTCTGGCGGTAGTTAAGGATCCTGATCTTAAAGAGATCTTCATGCGAATAACAGAAAGAATTAAAGACTCAGTCCTCAATAAAGAAGCAGAAGAGTTTAAAAGAGAAATTATCAAGAAACCCCGTCGGCCGGAACAACAAGTCTTTGCATTTCTTCCTCACCAAATGGCTAAGGTATCTATATTTTTCCCAATGTCAGATAGAGAACTAAAAGAAGGGGAAAGAAAAATAAATAGGCTGGAGCATGAGACAGGTTGGGGAAAAATCGTAATCGAAGGGATTAAGTTGGCAATATTTGAGGAAGATATTTTTTTGACCCTTATGAAGATTGCCAAAGGAGAGATAAAGATTGATAAGGAGGCATACGTACTCGAAACCAATATGAATGACGCTATAAATCTTCTATATGGAGAATCTGGGTATACAAAGAAATCTGTTGAACGAATAGAAAGAACCTTGCAACATTTTCAATTAGTTAGATTTGAGCTAACTACATTTGATTGGAAAAAGAAAGGCGCAGAACGACTAAAAACAAGAATAACAAGATCTATAGGGAACATTGTTGAATCTTATAAATATAATGCAAAAACTAAAGATTTAATAATCTATTTTAACCCGCACTTTTTTGCTTACTTCTTAGAATCAATGCTCACAAGCATTAATTTTTCGGTTCGAAGAAAGTTAAAAAAAGATGGCTCTAAGGCCCTTTTAAGATTTCTATCTGCGCATACCCAACCTAGCGAAATGCATATCTTAACTGTGTTAAATGCTATTAACTTTAATACTAATCAACCGATGTTTAGGTTAAGAGATTTATTCAAGTCTTTTATTCACGAATTGAAGAAAAATGGTGTATTAGGTCCAAAAACAAAGCTATATAGTAACGATACAGTCTATTTTGATATCTTATCACCCAAAAGAGCATTACCCGATTAGTGACGATGATTTACCCGATTAGTGACGATGATTTACCCGATTAGTGACGATGATTTACCCGATTAGTGACGATGATTTTAATATATAGACAATATCTAACTATTTGATTTATAATAAGTTATATTAATAAATTAAACGTCTTATAGTCTTTATAGTCTCTATAGTCTCTATAGTTATATATCTTAAGAATAAAAATTAATTTTTTAAACTTAAGAAGCAGCTTTATTAAACAAAAGTA
>CAKKRB010000193.1 GCA_919902485.1 Omnitrophica bacterium GWA2_41_15
TGGGGAGTTGGCAGGCATTTATGGCGCAGCCTATGTCATGGTTTCAGGGCGAATTAAATAAAAACGCAAAAGTAAGTATCTGGTTTAGCGCGGATCAGGACCGCATACCTTTATTAATAGTTGTGAAGAGCAGTATCCCGCTTGTGGGGACCATAACAATAACTCTTCAAAAGATAGAATAATGCAAGAATAATGCTGAACCTTGACACCTGTTGTTATTAATGTTAAAATGCTCTAATTAAAGGGTTTTTAATATGCCACGACATAAATCAAAGATAGATCTTGATAAATTAACGACTTACCCTATATCAAAGAGAAGGTGCAAGGTCAGATATGAAGATTTTGCAAAAGCCCCTTCAAAAGGCGCTTCTTTCTCTGATTTCTACAATTCTCTGCCGAATATATTAGCAGGAACGGAATTCAGGGCAGTGGTAGACGCTATAGTGTCTGGCCGTAAAAAAGATAAACCTGTAATCTTTATGATGGGCGCTCATGTCATTAAATGCGGCCTGAACCCGGTTATTATAGAATTAATGAAAAAGAAAGCAATAACCGCAATTGCTTTAAACGGGGCAGGCGCCATACATGATTTTGAAATAGCCCTTGTAGGCAGGACTTCTGAGGACGTGCCAGAGGCCATGGAAGACGGAAGTTTCGGAATGGCAAGGGAAACAGCTTTGTATATAAACGGAGCGCTTGAAGAAGCTGTTGAAAAGGAGATAGGGGCAGGCCAGGCAATAGCTGAAGTGATTGCGGACGAAAAACTCAGCTTCAGGAATCAGAGCCTTTTATACAATGCGCTGAAAGAAGATGTTTTATCCACAGTGCATATTGCTATCGGTACTGATATAATACATCAGCATCCGAGTTTTGACGGCGCCAGCGCGGGAGAAGCTTCGCTGAAAGACTTTCATAATTTAATAGAAGAGATCAGCGGGCTTGGGGATGGAGGAGTTGTGTTAAATATAGGCTCCTCAGTTATACTGCCGGAGGTATTTTTAAAGGCAATAAATGTTGCAAGAAATTTAGGTTACAAGGTAAGAAATTTTACCGCGTGTAATTTTGACATGATACACCATTACAGGCCTTATCAGAATGTGGTAACCCGGCCTGTGAAATCAGGCGGCAAAGGCTACACAATAATCGGGCATCATGAGATAATGCTGCCGCTTCTTGGCCAGGCAATAATGGAAAAAATATGAATATAGGGAAATTAAGAAAAGTTATACCGCGATTCAGTGATGTAAAGATCCTGGTCATAGGAGATTTGATACTGGATGAATTTTTGTGGGGTGATGTTTCCAGGATTTCACCTGAAGCGCCTGTGCCTGTGGTATGGGTGAAGTCAGAATCTTTTATGCCAGGAGGAGCTGCGAATGTTGCGAATAACATCGCTTCTCTCGGGGCCAGCGTATACATAGCAGGAGTTGCGGGAAGCGACGAAAGGGCAGTCATACTTAAGCAGGGCCTTATAGAGAAAGGTATAAACGTAGACGGCGTTATTGCAGACGACAGCCGGCCCACCACATTAAAGACCAGGGTGGTTGCGCACCATCAGCAGGTGGTAAGGATTGACAGGGAAAAGATAGAAGGCATTTCTGTTGAAATACTTGATAAGATCGTGGCATATGTTAAGGGTATTATTGACGAGATGGACGCAATAATAATTGAAGATTACGGAAAAGGCGTTATTTCAGCAAAATTATTAAAAGAGATTTTACGAGTAGCGAAGAAAAAGAAAAAGATAATAACAGTGGATCCGAAGGAAGAGCATTTTTCGTATTATAAAGGCGTGACAGCGATAACGCCCAATCATCACGAAGCCAGCCAGGCAGCAGGCATTAAGGTAAAAGATAAAGAAAGCATATTAAAAATAGGCAAAGCCCTTCTGAAGAAATTGAATTGCGAAAGCGTGCTTGTAACGCTCGGGGAAAACGGTATGCAGCTTTTTGAAAAGAAAGGCTCTGTCACGCATATACCGACTGTCGCGCAGGAGGTATTTGATGTTTCAGGCGCAGGCGATACTGTGATAAGCGCGTTTACGCTGGCATTGGCGCTGGGCATAGAGATGAGGGACGCGGCGTATATTTCAAATATTGCGGCAGGTATTGTAGTAGGCAAGGTAGGCATAGCTGTTATTACGCAGGAAGAATTATTAGCAAGAATTAAAGGCAAAGGCCGAGAATAGGCAGGTTTTAACC